>JAVFAT010000244.1:0-3281 GCA_034002385.1 Azospira sp.
CATCAACCTCTCGCCGCGCGCCCTGGTGTTGAGCGAGTTCGGCCGCAACATCCGCCGGATCGTCGCCGCCAGCGGCTTTACCAACGAGCAGATCGTCTTCGAGATCACCGAGCGCGACACGGTGAAGAACATCTCGATGCTCGAATGCCTGCTGAACGAGCTGAAGGTCGAGGGGTTCAAGCTCGCCATCGACGACTTCGGCTCCGGTTTCTCGTCCTTCCACTACCTGCGCCGCTTCCCCATCGACTACCTGAAGATCGAGGGTGACTTCATCGCCAACATGCTGACCAATCCCAAGGATCGCGCCGTGGTCACCAGCATCAAGTCGCTGGCGCAGGAAATGGGCATCACCATCGTTGCCGAATTCGTCGAATCGCAGGAAGTGCTCGACGAACTGCACCTGATGGGCGTGCATCTGGCGCAGGGCTACTACGTC
This sequence comes from Azospira sp., assembly GCA_034002385.1. GTDB lineage: Bacteria > Pseudomonadota > Gammaproteobacteria > Burkholderiales > Rhodocyclaceae > Proximibacter. The sequence continues at coordinate 437 of JAVFAT010000244.1, forward strand.
GGCAAGCCGCGCCGGGAAATCATCGACGCCGACTGGCAGCGCGTCTCCTGAAACGCGGGCGGGCCGCTACCGCGCGGGCGGGGGAAAGCAGGGGATTTCCCCGCTCCGCCCTTTCCTTGCGAAACCCTTGCGCCTTTGCTTCCCCGCACCGGCCGCGTCTTTTCATGCGCTTCCCGTAGCGTGCGCCGGTGGTGGCATAATCCGTCGCGCGGACGCGCCTTTGCGTCCGGCACCGTTTCCTGCCGAGGTTTCGCCATGTCGCGTCGCCGCCCCGCTACCATCGTCTCCTTCTTCCTGCTGTTCGCCGGCCTGTGCGGAAGCGCCGCCGCCGTTACCGAGGTGGATTTCTTCCATCAGCTCGACAGCGGCCGTGCCGCCCGCCTGGAGCAACTGGTCGAGCAGTTCAACGCACGCAGCAAGGAGTACCGCATCCGCCTCGTGCAGAACACGAGCGGCGAGACGCCGGCGGTGCTCAATCTGGCGACGCCGGAAAACGTGCTCGACTTCGCTGCCCGCCGGGCGAGCTTCCGGCCGCTGCACCGGGTGATGTCGGCGGCCAGGGAAAAATTCGACGGTCGGCAGTTCGCCCCTGAACTGCGCGTGCGCGTCGCCGACGCCCGTGGCAACCTCAACGCGTTGCCGCTGGCCATGTCCACGCCGGTGCTCTACTACAACAAGGACGCCTTCCGGAAGGCCGGTCTCGATCCCGAAAAGCCGCCGCGCACCTGGTGGGAGGTGCAGCACGCCGCCGGCAAGCTGTTCGATGCCGGGATGCATTGTCCGTACACCAGTTCCTGGCCGGCCTGGGTGCACATCGACAACACCTCGGTGCTGAACGGCGGCGAGCTTGTCGGGCCGAAGGGCAACACGCTGGCCTTCAACGGTTTCGTCCAGATCAAGCACATCGCCCTCCTGGCGAGCTGGCACAAGAGCTTCTACTTCAAGTATTTCGGCCGCCGCGACGAGGCGGACCGCCATTTCGCCGCCGGCGAGTGCGGCATGCTCACTTCCGGTTCGTCGCTCGCCTCGACGCTGCGCGACACGCCGGCGCTCGACGTCGGCATCGCGCCCTTGCCGTACTACGACGACGTTCATGGCGCGCCCAGGCACACGCTGGCCGACGGCGCCTCGCTGTGGATCGGCGAAGGCAAGAAACCGGCCGAATACAAGGCGGCAGCGAAGTTCGTTTCCTTCCTGGTGGCGCCGGAAACGCAGGTCGAGATCACGAAAATGGGCGGCTACCTGCCGATGACGCCGGTGGCCCGTGCCGCGGCGGACAGCAAGCTGCTGGCGCCGGATCTCGACGGCCTCAAGGTCGCTTACGCGCAGCTGAAGCACGAAGGGGCCTCGCATCCGCTGCGCGTGTCGCAGATCGAGCCGGTGCGCCAGATCGTCGAGGAAGAACTCGAAGCCGTCTGGGGCGGCCGCAAGCCGGCCAAGGAAGCGCTCGATACGGCGGTGGCGCGCGGCAATGCCGTGCTGCCGGCGGCGCTGGGCGCGGTTGCCGGTGTCTGCTGCGGCCCGGTGCTCGCTCAACGGCGCTGAGCACGACTTTTCCTGCAGCGAGTGAAGCCGTGCCGCTGCCTTTACGCTTGCCCCTGCCGCGCTTCATCGCCCATCGCTGCGGCGGAGCGCTGGCGCCGGAGAACACGCTCGCCGGTCTCCGCGCGGCGGCGGCCCACGGTTTTCGCGCGGTCGAATTCGACGTCATGCTCTCGGCCGAGGGCACGCCCGTCCTGATTCACGACGAAACCCTGGAGCGCACGACGAACGGCGTCGGGCGCGTCGACGAGACGCCGGACAAGGTGCTTTTCGCGCTCGACGCCGGTGCCGGCGAGCGCATTCCGGCGCTTGCCGGGGCGGCAGCCCTGTGCGCTGAACTCGGCCTTTTCGCCAACGTCGAGATCAAGCCGGCCACCGGCCACGACGCGCGCACCGGCGAAGTTGTCGCCGCCTTCGTCGCCGAGCGCTGGCCGGGTGAGCCGCCGCTGCTTTCCTCGTTTTCGCCGGAGGCGCTTGCCGCCGCCCGTCGCGTCGCGCCGCAGGCGCGGCTCGCCCTGCTCTACGAGGATGTGCCGGCCGGCTGGCGCGACGCGCTGGCCCGTCTTGGCGCCATCTCCCTGCACTGCGACGCCGGCCGCCTGCGCGACGCAACGCTCGCCGAAGCCGCTGCCGCCGGCGTGCCGGTGCTCTGCTATACGGTGAATGCGCCGGCTGAGGCCAGGGCGCTCTTCGCGCGCGGCGTCGCCGCCGTATTCACCGACCGTCTTGACCCGCTTTCCGGCGCCCCCCTTGCCGCCGCTTGAAACACCGGCTCGCATTCCCTCTCCTGCCCTGCCACCGCAGCGGCGGCGGCCCTTGTTTTTCCTGTAAAATCGCCGCCTTGCCTAATGCCGCCCGACCGGGCCAACCACCGGGTTCCCAGACGATGAAAAGCGCCGAAATCCGCCAGCAGTTCCTGAAATTCTTCGAATCGAAGGGCCACCAGATCGTGGCTTCTTCCTCGCTCGTGCCGCACGACGATCCGACGCTGCTGTTCACCAATGCCGGGATGAACCAGTTCAAGGACGTCTTCCTCGGCTTCGACAAGCGGCCCTACCCGCGCGCCACCACCTCGCAGAAGTGCGTGCGCGCCGGCGGCAAGCACAACGACCTGGAGAACGTCGGCTACACCGCGCGCCACCACACCTTCTTCGAAATGCTCGGCAACTTCTCGTTCGGCGACTACTTCAAGCGCGACGCGATCAAGTACGCCTGGGAGCTGCTGGTCGACGTCTACAAGCTGCCGAAGGAACGGCTGATGGTTACGGTCTATGCCGAGGACGACGAGGCCTACGACATCTGG
>JAVFAT010000245.1:0-3272 GCA_034002385.1 Azospira sp.
GATCTGATCACGACGGCGCCGACCGTGGTCTACGAAGTCGTGATGCGCGACGGCAGCGTGGTGCAGGTGGAAAATCCGGCCAAGCTGCCGGAAATGCAGAAGATCGAGGAAGTCCGCGAGCCGATCATCACGGCGACCATCTTCGTGCCGCAGGATTACCTCGGCGCGGTGATCACGCTGTGCAACCAGAAGCGCGGCAACCAGGTCGACATGCACTACCACGGCCGCCAGGTGAAGGTGGTCTACGACATGCCGATGGCCGAAGTGGTGATGGATTTCTTTGACCGCCTGAAGTCGGTATCGCGTGGCTACGCCTCCCTCGACTACGATTTCAAGGAATACCGCGCGGCCGACGTGGTCAAGCTCGACGTGCTGATCAACGGCGACAAGGTCGATGCGCTGTCGGTCATCGTGCACCGCGCCAACGCGCCGTACCGCGGCCGCGAACTGGCGGCCAAGATGCGTGAGCTGATTCCGCGCCAGATGTACGACGTCGCCATCCAGGCGGCGATCGGTTCGACCATCGTCGCCCGCGAGAACGTCAAGGCGATGCGCAAGGACGTGCTGGCCAAGTGTTACGGCGGCGACATCAGCCGCAAGCGGAAGCTGCTGGAGAAGCAGAAGGCCGGCAAGAAGCGCATGAAGCAGGTGGGTTCGGTGGAAATCCCGCAGGAAGCCTTCCTCGCCGTGCTGCGCGTCGACGGCAAATAAAGGGAGAGCCGCGTGAATTTCGCCCTGATCCTCTTCATTCTGCTGCTCGTCTCCGGCGCCATCTGGGCCGTCGATTCGCTGGTCTTCAAGCCGAAGCGCACGCCCGGCGGCAAGGAACCGTGGTGGGTGGAGTACGGCGCCGGCTTCTTCCCGGTGATCCTGATCGTCTTCGTGCTGCGTTCCTTCATCGCTGAGCCGTTCAAGATTCCCTCCGGCTCGATGATCCCGACGCTGCTCGTCGGCGATTTCATCCTGGTGAACAAGTTCAGCTACGGCATCCGCCTGCCGATCATCAACAAGAAGATCATCGACATCGGCGAACCGCAGCGCGGCGACGTGATGGTCTTCCGCTACCCGGAAGATCCGTCGCTGGACTACATCAAGCGCGTCGTCGGCCTGCCCGGCGACAAGGTGGCCTACCAGGACAAGCGCCTGACCATCAACGGCGAGCCGGTCGCCGTCGAGCGGCAGGACGACTACCTGCACCCCGAGCGCCTCTACTACTCGCAGCAGTACGCCGAAAAGCTCGGCGAGGTCGAGCACCGCATCCTCAACGACGAGGAGGCGCCGTCCTTCATCAGCGATGCGGCGCGCTTCCCGCACCGTGAAAACTGCCTCTACAACAACGCCGGCGTGATCTGCACGGTGCCCCCCGGCCATTACTTCATGGTCGGCGACAACCGCGACAACAGCCGTGACAGCCGCATGTGGGGCTTCGTCCCGGACGAGAACATCGTTGGCAAGGCCTTCTTCATCTGGTTCAATTTCAGCGATCTCGGCCGTATCGGGTCGTTCAGATAACGCGGAAGGAGGGCGGCGATGAACAGGGAAGCCGGCATGAGCCTCACGGGCCTTCTGGTCTGGGGCTTCATCGTGGCGCTGGTGGCGCTTCTGGGGATCAAGGTGGCGCCTTCGGCCATCGAGTTCCACAAGATCCGCAAGGACATCACCGCCGTGGCGCAGGCCGCCGAACCGGAGGCGACGGCCGCCGACCTGCGCCGGGCCTTCGCCCGCTACGCCGAGGTCGACGGAATCACCGACGTGCAGCCGGCCGACCTCGACATCGTCAGGGAAGGCAACCGGGTTCTGATCTCGGTCGCCTACGAGAAACGGATTGCCCTGTTCGGCCCGGTCAGTCTGCTCATCGACTTCCAGGCCTCGTCCTCCGACCGATGAGCGAAGGCCGGCTGGAGAAGGCGCTCGGGCACGTTTTTGCCGACCCGGATCTGCTGCGGACGGCGCTGACGCACCGCAGCCACGGCACGCCGCACAACGAGCGCCTGGAATTCATCGGCGATTCGATCCTCAACTGCGCCATCGCCCTCGAACTCTACCAACGCTTCCCGGCTCTGGCCGAGGGCGAGATGTCCCGCCTGCGCGCCAACCTCGTGCGCCAGGACAGCCTGCACCAGATCGCCGAGACGCTGCGGCTCGGCGAACATCTACGGCTTGGCGAGGGCGAAATGAAGAGCGGCGGCCACCGCCGGCCCTCGATCCTCGCCGATGCGGTCGAGGCGCTGATCGGCGCCGTCCATCTGGACGCCGGCTTTGCCGCGGCTGCTGCACTGGTTGGCCGGCTGTACGCCGAAGCGCTCGCCGGAATCGTTCCCGGCCAGCAGATCAAGGACCCGAAAACCCGCCTGCAGGAATACCTGCAGGGGCGGCGCATGGCCTTGCCACGCTACGCGCTGCTCGACACCGCTGGCGAAGCACATGCCCGGAATTTCCGCGTCGCTTGCGAGATCGCCGCGCTTTCGCTGTGTGCCGAGGGCGTTGGCCAGAGCCGCCGAGCCGCCGAACAGATGGCCGCCGAACGTATTCTGGAGAAACTGAAATGAGCACCGTCCGTTCCGGCTACATCGCCATTGTCGGCCGTCCCAACGTCGGCAAATCGACCCTGTTGAACGCGCTGATCGGCGAGAAGATCAGCATCGTCTCGCGCAAGGCGCAGACGACCCGGCACCGCATCACCGGCATCCGCACCGACGACGATGCGCAGTACGTCTTCGTCGATACGCCGGGCTTCCAGATGCAGCACACGAACGCGCTGAACCGGGCGATGAACCGCGGCGTCACGCAGGCGCTGGCCGACGTCGACGTCGTCCTCTTCGTCATCGAGGCCGACCGTTTCGGCGGCAAGGACAAGGTCGTCCTCGACCTGCTGCCGCAGGACAAGCCGGTCATCCTCGTCGTCAACAAGACCGACCGGGTCAAGGACAAGGCCGGCTTCATGCCCTTCCTCGCCGAGGTCGCCGGCAAGCGCGACTTTGCCGCGGTGGTGCCGGTCAGCGCGGCGAACGGCAAGCAGTTGAAGGAACTGCTTGCCGAGACGAAAAAGCATCTGCCGAACGAGGAACTGCTCTTCGCCGAAGACGAGATGACCGACAAGAGCAGCCGCTTCATCGCCGCCGAATATGTCCGCGAGAAGCTGTTCCGCCTGCTCGGCGACGAGCTGCCGTACTCGACCACCGTCGAGATCGAGAAGTTCGAGGAGGAAGGCGCATTGAAGCGCATCTTCGCCGCCATCGTCGTCGACCGGCCGGGGCACAAGGCGATCGTCA
>JAVFAT010000246.1:0-3246 GCA_034002385.1 Azospira sp.
CGTCATCAACTTCGAGCGCGTCACCGCCTGCGGCACCAGCACCGAGGTATCGGTGCCATGCATGCTCTCGCCCTACGGCCGGCACGCCTACGACGAAGCGCGCATCCGAGGCAGCGAGTCGCTGCCGCACGTGCTCAGCCGCGGCGGCTTCCGCGTCGCCTGGCTGGACAACCAGTCCGGCTGCAAGGGCACCTGCGATGGCCTGGAAACCTGGCGGCCCGATGCCGCCAAGGCGCCGGAAGAATGCCGCGACGGCGAATGCTTCGACGGCGCCCTCGTCGCCGGCGCCCGCCACCTGACCGAGGGCCGGCCGGAAAACACCGTCCTCTTCCTGCACCAGATCGGCAACCACGGCCCGGCCTACGGCAAGCGCTACCCGGCCGGGTTCCGCCGCTTCGAGCCGACCTGCGACAGCGCCGACCTCGGCCGCTGCTCGCCGCAGGCCATCGTCAACACCTACGACAACGCATTGCTCTACACCGACCACGTGCTCGCGCAGGCGATCGCCCTGCTCAAGGAAAGGGAGGCGACGCACGACACGGCGCTGGTCTACGTCTCCGACCACGGCGAATCGCTCGGCGAGAACGGGCTCTTCCTGCACGGCATGCCCTACGCCATCGCGCCCGCCGTGCAGAAGGAAGTGCCGATGGTGATGTGGCTGTCCGCCGGTTACGGCACGAGCTTCGCGCTCGACGCCGACTGCCTGCGCCGGCGCGCCGCCGAGCCGGCGACGCACGACCACCTGTTCCACACCGTGCTCGGCCTGCTCGACCTGCGCACTGCCGCCCGCGACCGCGACTACGACCTCAGCGACGCCTGCAAGCCGCCCCTGCGGCAGGCCGCGATGCAGGCGGCAGCGCCGGCACCACCGGCGCAAGCCGCCGCGCCGACCGGCGCCCTCGGAGAACATCATGGTTGAAACCTTCTTCCACGCCGGAGCAACGGCGGCGCAGACGCACTGATCCGGCAGCAGTGGGACGAAAGCCGGCGTGAACGGCTGCTGTGGACGCGCATTCCGGCGGAGTTCCATGCGCGGATCGAGGTCGCGCCGTTCTTCCTCGCCCAGCCCGGACAGGCACCCGCAGATTTCCCGGGCGAGGCCGGAAACGCCGCCGGAGCGCGCCAATCTGAAGCGGAGAAACGGCGCTTCAGGAAACCTTAAGCTTGCCCGGCGCACAATCGGTCCACCAAGACACCAAGAAACGAAGGATGCCTCCGATGAAACTCCTGATCGCCGCCATCGTAGCCATCACTGCATTCGCCTGGGGCGCAGCGCTCGTCGCCGCTGCCCATCCTGTCAGCGCGCACGCGCTGTGGATCGCCTATCAGGAAGCGCTGTACCTGAGCGGCCTGCTCTCCATCGCGCTGATGTCGCTGGCGATGCTGCTGGCCACCCGCCCGGCCTGGCTGGAGTCGCCGCTCGGCGGCATGGATCGGGTCTACCGCACGCACAAGTGGGCCGGCATTCTCGGCATCGGCTTCGGCGCGCTGCACTGGCTGATCGAAATGTCCGACGACCTCATCAAGGCCGCCATCGGCCGTGAAGGCCGGCTGCCCAAGGAAAAATTCGACGGCATCCTGGAGGCGATGCGCCATCTCGGCAAGGACATGGGCGAGTGGGCCATCTACCTGCTGCTGGCGATGCTGGTCATCACGCTGTGGAAGAAATTCCCGTACCGCGCCTGGCGCTACGTCCATCGCGCCATGCCGGTGCTCTACCTGATGCTCGCCTTCCATGCCGTCCTGCTCGCCCCAGGCGATTACTGGCTGCAGCCGGTCGGCTGGCTGCTCGCCGCCCTGCTCGGCATCGGCACCTGGGGCGCGATCCGCTCGCTGACCGGCGGCATCGGCGGCGCGCGCAGCGTGCAGGGGGCGATCGTCGACATCGAGACGCCGTCTGCCGACCTGACCCATGTCCGTTGCCGCCTGGGCCGCGACTGGCACGGGCATCGCCCGGGGCAGTTCGCCTTCGTCACCTTCGACGAGCGCGAGGGCGCCCACCCCTTCACCATCGCCAGCGCCGACCGCGGCGACGGTTTGGTGAGCTTCGAGATCAAGGCGCTCGGCGACTACACCCGCGGGCTGGCAACGACGCTGCGCCCGGGGCAGCCGGTGCGGGTCGAAGGCCCCTACGGCCGCTTCGACATCGCCCGCTGCAACCCCAGGGCGCGGCAGATCTGGATCGCCGGCGGCATCGGCATCACGCCCTTCCTGGCCTGGCTCGAATCGCTGCAGGCCGACCCGGCCCGGGCGCCGACCGCCGACCTCCACTACTGCACCCGCGACGCCGACGGCGACGCCTTCGTTACCCGCCTGCAGGCGCTGTGCGCGACGCTGCCGGGAATCGCCCTGCACGTGCACGGCGCCCGCCAGGGCCGGATCCTCAGGGCGGAGGCGCTGGACGTCCGCAGCAACGCCGAGATCTGGTTCTGCGGCCCGACCGGGCTGGCCGAGGCCCTGCGCAACGGCCTGCACGCCCTCGGCGGTCGGGCCCGCTTCCACCAGGAAGCCTTCGAGATGCGCTGACCGGCGGAGGTATTGCGCCGGTCAGCGCCGGTTTTGCGCCGGCGGGCCACGGCACTCTGCCTGTAGCGCCGGCAGTTTCTCACGGCAGTTTCCCCGTATCGTCCCGTTCCTTCTCGACAAGGCGATTGCATCCACCGATCGCAAGACCCTGACCGCACTTTCCATCCCGCTCTCCGGTGGCGCCATCGCCGACGGCATCGCCCTGCCGGAAATTTCGCTTTTCCCGCCTTCCCGCCTTTCCCGGCTCCTTCGCGATTTTCACTGCCTTTTTCATCGATCCAGGCGCCCTTAAGAAGGATTTAAGGAACGCCTCCTAATCTGGCTGCAATTCGTCATCCAAGCCCAGGGGGAACCCGATGGCCCACGCCAGACGCGACGTCTTCGATTACGTCCAGCACCGCGAACAACGCAGCACCGACCTCAAGGCCACGCACACCCGCGTCGGCGACGCCCGCCGCGGCGAAGCCGAAGCCTTCGTGCGCGACATCTTCGCCCACCACTACGGCGCCACCGTCAACAGCTTCGCGCCGAACCTGATGCTGCTCGAAGCCGACGGGCAGGTCATCGCCGCCACCGGCTGGCGCGGCGCCGGCAGCGAATCGCTCTTTCTCGAACGCTATCTCGACATGCCGATCGAGCAGGCCATGGCCACGCTGGCCGACCAGCCGGTGGAACGCTCGCGCATCGCCGAAGTCGGCAATCTCGCCGCCGAAAAGCCGG
>JAVFAT010000247.1:0-3222 GCA_034002385.1 Azospira sp.
GGCGACGCGGACCAAGCTGACGACGCGCGGCAAGATGGCCTTCGTCACGCTCGACGACGGCAGCGCGCAACAGGAAATCGCCGTCTACAACGAGGTGCTGGAAGCGGAAAAGGGCAAGATCCGCGAGGACGAGGTGTTGATCGTCGAGGGCAAGGTGTCGAAGGACGATTTCGCCGGCGAGGGCAAGGTGCGCGTCACCGCCGAACGCATCATGACGCTGGCCGAGGCCCGCGGCCGCTTCGCGCGGGAACTGCGGCTATCGCTCAACGGCCAGGTGAGCCGCGATGGCGCCGCCGCGCAACGGCTGAAGGCGCTGCTTTCCGCCTACACCCCCGGCGCCTGCCCGGTGCGCCTGGCCTACCGCAACGACGAAGCGCAGTGCGAACTGACCTTCGGCGACAGCGCCCGCGTCCGCCTTGAAGACGAACTGCTCGCCGCACTCGGCGAATGGCTGAGCGCGGAGGCGGTCGAAGTCCGCTACCCGTGACCCCGTCTGCCGGGCCAGGCGCAATCTCCTGACGCCGGGGGACGGGCAACGGCAGTCGCATCGCCGCCCCAGCGGGCTTCCGGACGACACGAACAAAGCGCCGCGAAAGGTCCATCGAGGGCGCATCAGGGAACGACCAAGGAAAAAGGGGCCGACCCTTGCGGATCGACCCCTGCGTCTGCGCCAGCCCCCCCCTGGCCGGCGGCACGCGCTCAGAAGCGGTAGCCAATACCGACGCCGATCAGCAGCGGGTCGACCTTGAGGCGGGACAACTTGACGCCGGCGTCGGTCTTCAGGTCGCTGCGCACGTGCGCCTTCTTGACGTCGAAGTTCAGGAACCACTGCTTGCCGATCTTGACGTCGAAACCAGCCTGGATCGCCGGGCCGAAATAATCGTCGTCGAGGTTCAGGTTGATGCCGGCAGCCGAGAGCTTGACGCGCGAGTAGTCGGAGTAGGTGACGCCGACACCGACATACGGACGGAAGGTGCCTTCCGGATTGAAGTGCCACTGCGCGGTCAGCGTCGGCGGCAGCAGGTAGAAGCTGCCGGCGTCGATACGGCCGACGGCGCTGCTGCGGACCGTGACGTCGTGCTTCTGCGGCACGGTCAGGATCAGTTCGGCGGCAAAATTCTTGGTGAAGAAATAGCTGATGTCGAGTTCCGGATAGATCTTGTCCTCGACCTGGATGGCGTCGGCGGGAACGCCGAGCGCGCCGATCGGCGTCGAGCCGTTGGCGGTTTCGACGTTGAGGACGCGGGCGCGGATCAGCCAGTTGCCTTCGGCGACCGCCTGCTGTGCGGCGGCCGGAAATGCGGCCACGAGCGCGGCGGAAAGAGCGACGAGTTTCAATGTGCTTTTCATGTTGAGGCTCCCTGTTGGTGATTGATATGGCATTGATTTCGGCGATGCAGATGCTATTCCCTTACAGTTTATATGGTTTTGATCCAAGTCAACAACCATCAACACAAGTCATGAAAATACGGTAAATATCGCGCCATGATATTACCCGCCGACGGCTACGACAACCATGCCGAGATCCATGCCGATATCCGTCCTCCGGCGACGGCAGTCCCCTGCTTTCCCGCACCCTCCTACGCCATCCGCTTTGTATCGGGGTTTGCGCCAGAATCTTCTTGCGGTATAGACTGGACAATCCAGTCCAGTTCACGGCTTCCTGCCAAGCACCTGCGCGCCCTGATGCCATCCGTCTTCCTGCCCGCCGTTTCCGCTCTTTCCGCCCGCCTTCGTCATCGCCGTCGGCCGGACATCAGCGCCCCCCTGCGCATCCCGGGTCGCCCGCATTGACGCCCTGCCGCGATCCCCGATTCCAGGCGCACCTCACTTCATGAACGACGACACCCGCGATACCCGCCAGAAACTGCTCGATGCCGCGATGCGGGCTTTCGCCGAGAACGGCTACCGCTCCTGTGTCGGCGACATCGCCTGCCGCGCGGGCGTCGCCAGGCAGACGCTCTACCACCATTTTTCCGGCAAGGACGAGCTGTTCACCGAAGCGATCAAGCAGATGGCCTCGGAGATCGGCATCTCGCTCGACGGCCCGGTTGCCGACCTGCGCGCAGCCCTGCTGCGCTTTGCCAGAACCTTCCGTGAAAAGATCCAGGGCGAACCCGGCCTCTCGCTGCATCGCGTACTGGTCGCCGAAGCGCCGCGCGTGCCGCAGCTGGCGCAGGCCATCTTCGCCGCCGCGCCCGGCCAGACGGCCCGCCTGCTGACCGGGCTGATCGGACGGGCGATGGACGAGGGCCACCTGCGCCACGACGACCCGGCCTTTGCCGCCGACATGCTGATGAGCATGCTCACCGGCATGGAGCGCAGCCGTCGCCTGCTCGCCTCCACACTTCCCACCGACGATGCGCCGGAACGCGCCGAGCGCATCGTCGACTGCTTCCTGCGCGCCTTCGCGCCCGCTTGCCCAGACACGCCTTCTTCCTGAGGAACCGCCGATCATGAATCGAACGTTGTTTCGCCCCCGCTTCGCCGCGCTCGCCGTAACGCTGGGCGCCGCCCTCCTTGCCGCCTGCGGCAACGATGCCGGCAAGGCCGCCCCCGGCGGCGGCAACGCTCCGCCGCCGCCCGAGGTGGCGGTGCTTACCGTCGGCTACGGCGACGCGGTGCTCACGCGCGATCTGCCCGGCCGCCTGCAGGCCTGGCGCACGGCGCAGGTACGCGCGCGCGTCGAGGGCATCGTCGAGAAGCGGCTGTTTACCGAAGGCTCCGATGTGCGCGAGGGCACGCTGCTCTACGAGATCGATCCGCGCACCTACCGCACGGCCTTCGACGCGGCCAGCGCCGACGTCGACGCGGCGCGGCTACTGGTCGACCGCTACCGGCCGCTGATCGACATCAAGGCGGTCAGCCAGCAGGAATTCGACACCGCCGTCGCCCGGCTGAAGCAGGCCGAGGCGGCGCTGGCGCGCGCCCGGCTGGATCTGGAGAACACGCGCGTGCCGGCGCCGATTTCCGGCCGCATCGGCCGCTCGCTGGTCACCGAGGGCGCGCTGGTCGGCCGTGGCGAGGCGACGCCGCTCGCCACCATCGAGCAGATCGACCCGCTCTACGCCAACTTCACGCAGTCCGGCGCCGAGCTGGCGGCGCTGCGCGAGGCGGTGAACTCCGGCCGCTGGAAGGCGGCCGACCGGGCGCAGGTGGAACTGGTGCTGGAGAACGGCAGCGTCTATCCGCTGCCCGGCAAGCTGCTCTTCTCCGACCTCG
>JAVFAT010000248.1:0-3158 GCA_034002385.1 Azospira sp.
CGCTGGAAGCACGGGCCTACCACGAGACGGTCGATCACAAGATGGATTTCGGCGACGACAAGCGTTTCTGGTACGGCACGCGGTCGGGAGGGGCCGTCGGTGCCCCCTGCTCGCCGATCCGCTTTGCCGGCGATCCGGCCGGAACGTGCGCGGCGGGTATGCCGATGGAAACGAAGACCCGCAACACCGGCCTGACCTTGAAGGCCGAAGTCGAATTCGGCGAACAGGATCTCCTGCGCGTCGGCGCCGAAGCCCAGAAATTCCACCTTGACGACTGGTGGCCGCCCTCGGGTGGCGGCATGGGGCCGGGCACCTTCGAAAACGTCAGGAACGGCCGCCGGGATCGCAATGTCATTTTCGGCGAGTGGGAATCGACGCCGAGCGCGCGCTGGATGACCACGCTCGGCGTTCGCTACGAGCGCGTCACTTCCGACGCCGACGACGTGCACGGCTATAGCACTGCGGCCGCTGCGATGGGCAACCAGTCAAACGAAGCGGCAGCCTTCAACGCCCGCAGCCACCGGCGAACCGACGACAACGTCGACCTCGCGGCAATTGCCCGCTACACCGCCGACGCCACCAGCGACATCGAATTCGGCTTCGCGCGCAAGGTGCGTTCGCCCAACCTCTACGAGCGTTACACCTGGTCGACCTGGCCGATGGCGGCAACGATGAACAACTTCGTCGGCGACGGCAACGGCTATGTCGGCAACCTCGACCTGAAGCCGGAGAAGGCACACACCCTTTCCGCGACCTTCGACCTGCACAGCGGCAACCGGGAGCGCGAACTCAGGATCACGCCGTTCTATACGCGCGTCACCGACTACATCGATGCCGTCCGCCTGCCCGCTTATGCGAACGCCGCCAGGCAATTCCTCGTGCTCAAGTACGCCAACCACGACGCCCGCCTCTACGGCCTCGACCTTTCCGGCAAGATGCCGCTCGGCAAGACCGGCATCGGCGAATTCGGCCTGAAGGGCTTGCTCAACTACACGAACGGCAAGAACCGCGACACCGGCGACGACCTCTACAACATCATGCCGCTCAACGCCAAGCTGACGCTGACGCACAAGACCGGCGGCTGGGACAGCGGCGTCGAGCTGGTGCTGGTGAAGGCGAAGAACAAGGTTTCGGACGCGCGCAACGAGATTGAAACCAGCGGCTACAGCCTGGTGAACCTGCGCTCCAGCTACACCTGGAAAAACGTGCGCATCGACTTCGGCGTCGAGAACCTGTTCGACCGCAACTACGACCTGCCGCTCGGCGGCGCCTACATGGGCCAGGGCCGCACGATGTCCATGAACCCGCCGGCAACCGACGGCATGTTCGGCTGGGGAACGGCCGTTCCCGGCATGGGCCGCTCGTTCTACGCCGGTGTGAATTACAAGTTCTGACGACGACAAGTTCCGACGGCGACTCTCCCGCCGCCCGGCCCCGCTTCGGCGGGGCCTTTTTCGTTGACCGGGCGCACGCTTTCCGGATCGGATGCGCCCGGGGCCAGGCCGGCGAAGCGGCCCTCGCCCGTCGCGGCCGGCCCTAGCGGGTGCCGCCGACGGTCAGCCCGTCGATGCGCAAGGTCGGCTGGCCGACGCCGACCGGCACGCTCTGACCTTCCTTGCCGCAGGTGCCGACGCCGGGGTCGAGTTTCATGTCGTTGCCGATCATCTTCACCCGGGTCAGCGCGTCCGGGCCGTTGCCGATCAGCGTCGCCCCCTTCACCGCCGGGCCGAGCCTGCCGTTTTCGATCAGGTAGGCCTCGCTCATCGAGAAGACGAACTTGCCACTGGTGATGTCGACCTGGCCGCCGCCAAAGTTGGCGGCGTAGATGCCCTTCTTCACCGAGCGGATGATTTCCTCGGGGTCGTGCTCGCCGGCGAGCATCGTGGTGTTGGTCATGCGCGGCAGCGGCAGGTGCGCGAAGGATTCGCGGCGGCCGTTGCCGGTCGGCGCCACGCCCATCAGCCGCGCGTTCAGGCTGTCCTGCATGTAGCCCTTGAGGATGCCGTCCTCGATCAGCACCGTGCGCTGCGTCGGGTTGCCCTCGTCGTCGATGTTGAGCGAGCCGCGACGGTCCGGGATGGTGCCGTCGTCGACGACGGTGACGCCCTTGGCTGCGACGCGCGTGCCGATGCGGCCAGAGAACGCCGAGCTGCCCTTGCGGTTGAAATCGCCTTCCAGCCCGTGGCCGACCGCCTCGTGCAGCAGGATGCCGGGCCAGCCGGAGCCGAGCACGACGGTCATCGTACCGGCCGGCGCCGGCCGCGCGTCGAGGTTGGTCACCGCCTGGTGCACCGCCTCCTTGGCATAGCGCTGCAGCACCTCGTCGTCGAAGTAGCCGTAGTCGAAGCGGCCGCCGCCGCCGGCCGAACCCTGCTCGCGACGGCCATCCTGCTCGACGATGACGGTGATCGACACGCGTACCAGCGGCCGCGAGTCGGCGGCCAGCCGGCCATCGCTGCCGGCGACGAGGATCACCTCGTACTCGCCGGCAAGATGCGCCATGACCTGCTGCACGCGCGGGTCGAGCGCGCGGGCAAAGCTTTCCAGCCGCTCCAGCAGCTTCACCTTGGCCTCGGCCGGCAGCGAGGCGAGCGGATCGTCGCCACGGTAGAGCGCGTGGCCGCCGCGGCGCATCAGCACCGGCACCAGCCGCGACTGGCCGGCGGCGGCGATCGCACGCACCGCCTTCGCCGCGTCGTCGAGCGCCGCCACGCCGATGTCGTCGGAGTAGGCAAAAGCGGTCTTCTCGCCGGAACAGGCGCGCACGCCGACGCCCTCGTCGATCGAGAAGCTGCCCGACTTGACGATGCCCTCCTCCAGGCTCCAGGCCTCGGAGCGGCTGTACTGGAAGTAGAGGTCGGCGTAGTCGACGCCGTGGCGGAAGATGGTGCCGAAAACCCGGGAAAGGTCGCGGTTGCCCAGCCCGTGCGGCGCGAGCAGGAGGCGCTCGGCGTCGGCAAAGGAGGGGGCGGCAGAGGAAGGAAAGCGGGAAGTCATGTCGGAATCCGGTTTATTTGAAGATGCGATGGGAGAGCGCCGGCAGGCTGGCGCGCGTCCGGGCAATGAGTTCGCGGTCGAAATCGCCGATGACGACGCCCGGCCCTTTCAGCTTGCGGTCAACGATGCTGCCCCACGGGTCGATCAACATGCTGTTGCCG
>JAVFAT010000249.1:0-3139 GCA_034002385.1 Azospira sp.
CAGGATCAGGCGCCCCTGGTAGCGGGGGTAAGCGGTGGCCAGGCCCATGAAGAGCAGGAAGATGCCGAGGAACACCGGCGGATGATGAGCGAAGGTGACGATCAGGGCGAGCAGGAAAACGTGGATACCGACCATGATGCCGGGCACCCGCTCTTCATCCGCCGGCGCCGCGATGGGCAACTCGCGCAGTTCTTTCTGGAAGATCAGCGTGGCGATACCGGCATTGATGAAGACAGCCAGCGCGGCCTTCCAGCCGAAATGGGAAAGCATGAACCAGCTATCCCAGTTCCAGGTGCTGGCGACCATGAGCACCGGCGGCGCGGCGAAGTTGGTGAGCGTGCCGCCGATGGAAATGTTGACGAACAGCGCGCCGATGGTGACGTACATCAGCTTCGACGAAATGCCCTTGCTATAGAAGCGCTCGCGCAGGATCAGCGCGGCCAGGGTCATGGCGGCGGGTTCGGTGATGAAGGAACCGAGCAGCGGCACCGCGCCCATCACCGTGAAGTAGAAAGCGACCTGGCGAGGCAGCGGCACGAAACGGGCGATCATGCGCACGATGGCCGAGGCCAGCTGCAGCACCGGCCGGCTGGCGGCGACGACCATGATGGCGAAGACGAACAGGGGTTCGGTGTAGTTGCGAGTGTCGAGATATTCCACCGCCGCCGTCTGCCCGGCGGTGAAGCCCATGAACAGGATGCGGATGATCGCCCAGAAGCCGAACACCGCCTCCACTTCGCCGAACAGGTGCCAAAGCCCTGCGTGCGTCGGCCGCGTATGGGCCAGATGCTCGAAGAACTTGGTCGAAAAGGTATGAACGATAGCGACGGCGAAAATGACGGCGCTGGCGATTTGCAGGGTGGTCGGATTCATCGTGGGCCTCGGGCTGAAGGAGGATGGAAGATGGGCCGGAAAACGCCAGCGACGCTCCCGGCGCGTGGGCGCCTCTTCCGGCGACCTGATATGCAGCCGGTTTTACGAAGCGCTGTTTTTACCACGAAGTCGGCCTTTTGCGCAGCCTTTGGCAACCCACCCCTTGCAGTGGAAGGCGCGAAAAAAGGCGCACCCCGTTGCAGGGTGCGCCTTGTGTCATGCCGGAAACCGGAGGCCGGTCAGACGCTCAGCCCGAGCGCCTTCGCCACACCGGCGCCGTAGGCCGGGTCAGCCTTGGTGCAGTTGGCAATGTGGCGGCGCTTGATCTCTTCCGGCGCATCGCCCATCGCCCGCGCCGTGTTCTCGAACAGCACCTGCTGCTGCGCCGGCGACATCAGACGAAAGAGCGCGCCCGGCTGCGAGTAGTAGTCGGCGTCATCCTGGCGATAGTTCCAGCGGTCGGCGGCGCCGTCGATGGCCAGCGGCGGTTCGCGGAAATCCGGCTGCTCCTGCCACTCACCGGAGCTGTTCGGCTCGTAGGTGATGCGGCTGCCGTGATTGCCATCGACACGCATCGCCCCGTCGCGGTGGTAGCTGTGGAAGGGGCACTTCGGCGCGTTCACCGGAATCTGGTGGTGGTTGACGCCGAGCCGGTAACGCTGCGCGTCGCCGTAGGAGAACAGCCGCGCTTGCAGCATCTTGTCCGGCGAGAAGCTGATGCCGGGCACCACCGCCGCCGGGTTGAAGGCCGACTGCTCGACTTCGGCGAAGAAATTCTCCGGGTTGCGGTTCAGCTCGAACTCGCCGACCTCGATCAGTGGGTAATCCTTGTGCGGCCAGACCTTGGTCAGGTCGAAGGGATGGTAGGGTACCTTCGCGGCGTCGAGTTCGGGCATGACCTGGATGTACATCGTCCACTTCGGGAAGTCGCCGCGCTCGATCGCCTCGTAGAGGTCGCGCTGGTGCGACTCGCGGTCCTTGCCGATGATCGCCTCGGCCTCGGCGTCGGTCAGGTTCTTGATGCCCTGCTGCGTGCGGAAGTGGAACTTGACCCAGTAGCGCTCGTTCTTGGCGCTGATGAAGCTGAAGGTGTGCGAGCCGAAGCCGTGCATGTGCCGGTAGCTGGCCGGGATGCCGCGGTCGCTCATGACGATGGTCACCTGGTGCAGCGCCTCGGGCAGCGAGGTCCAGAAGTCCCAGTTGTTCTTCGCGCTGCGCATGTTGGTGCGCGGGTCGCGCTTGACCGCATGGTTGAGGTCGGGGAACTTCAGCGGGTCGCGGAAGAAAAAGACCGGCGTGTTGTTGCCGACCATGTCCCAGTTGCCTTCCTCGGTATAGAACTTGAGCGCGAAGCCGCGGATGTCGCGCTCGGCATCGGCCGCACCGCGTTCGCCGGCGACCGTCGTGAAGCGCGCGAACATCGGCGTTTTCTTACCGATCTGGCTGAAGAGCTTGGCGCGGGTGTACTTCGTGATGTCGTGCGTGACAGTGAAGGTGCCATAGGCGCCCGAACCCTTGGCGTGCATACGCCGCTCGGGAATCACCTCGCGGTCGAAGTGGGCGAGCTTTTCGAGCAGCCAGACGTCCTGCAGCAGCGCCGGGCCGCGCGGACCGGCGGTCATCGTGTTCTGGTTGTCCGGTACCGGAGCGCCGGCAGCGGTGGTGAGTTTCTTGTTTTCCATCATGTTTTCTCCTCTATCAACAAGCAATGCGAACGGCGGGATCCTGACCGGGCTACGCGCGCTACGAAAGCTACGAAAGCTACGAAAAGGCTGCACCCGGCATCACGCCCGGGATCGATCCGGCGAAAGCGCCGGGTCTGCCTTCCCGCCCTGCGTGGGTACCGAATGCCGGTCCATTTGGAATAGTCTAGGCTGGAAAGGGCATCTGCCAAAGAAAACAATTCCTATTCGTTAGATAGTTTTCCGCTATCTCATCGGGCAACCATCGCATGGGATGCCATTGCCGTGTCCCGGCATTACAGCCTTACAATGCGGGCGCAGATCGTCAGACCATCTTTCCTTCGCGCCGTGAAAAGAATAAGCCCCCGCCTCCCTGCCCGTACCCGCAACAAAATCATCTATCGTGCGCTGGCCATTGCTGCGGCGTGGACAGCCCTGCTCGGCGCGTCGATCGTGTGGAGCTGGCACGCCGAAAACGAGCAGATGCTGGCGCTTGCCGACACGGAAGCCAAGACGCAGCTGCAGCGCGATCTCGCCTTCCGCGTCTGGGCCACCAAGCTCGGCGGGATCTACGTACCGGTAAC
>JAVFAT010000250.1:0-3111 GCA_034002385.1 Azospira sp.
CGGAGAGGGCGGGATTCGAACCCGCGTTAGGTTTTCACCTAAACACGCTTTCCAGGCGTGCGACTTAAACCACTCATCCACCTCTCCGCGAAGACGCGAGACTATATCAGAAACCCTGCCGCTTGTTCGCGCTCCGACGCGCCGCGTGCCGGAAAGCAGAAGACCCGCTTTTGGCGGGCCTCTTGCCTTACAGGTGCCGGCTTTCGCGCGGGTTGCGCGGCCGGTCTAGGGATAGGCGGGGTCGTGCCTTCAGTGATCTACGCCGCCGCCGGTCGGCGCGCTGCGCGCCGTGGTGCCGAGATTGGGGTAACGGACATGTTCGACCAGATCCTGCGTTTCGGCGTCGGGTGCCGGCGTCAGCAGGCTGACGACGATGAGTACGACAAAGCCGGTCGGAATGCCGAAGAAGCCACATGAAATCGATTCGATGCCGAACCACGCGTTGCGGATGTCGCCGCCGAAGAAGGGATGGGTGATGGCCGCGTAATAGAGGCACATGCCCAGCCCGGCCACCATGCCGGCGACCGCACCTGCCATGTTGGCCCGCTTCCAGAACACGCCGCACACCAGCGCCGGAAAGAAGGCCGAGGCGGCAATCGAGAACGCCAGCCCGACCATGAAGAGAATGTTGTCCGGCTTCAGCGACGCGGTGTAGGCGGCGATCAGCGCCACCACCAGCAGCAGCGTCTTCGAAATGACCAGCCGGCGCTGGGTCGAGGCGTTCGGATCGATCACCTTGTAATAGACGTCGTGCGACATCGCGTTGGCGATGGTCAGCAGCAGGCCATCGGCCGTCGACAGCGCCGCCGCCAGGCCGCCGGCGGCAACCAGCCCCGAGATCACGTAAGGCAGGCCGGCGATTTCCGGTGTCGCCAGCACGATCACGTCGGTGTTCAGCGTCAGCTCGGCCAGCTGCAGGATGCCGTCGGCGTTGATGTCGTCTATCTTCACCAGCCCAACCTTGCCCCATGAGGCGACCCAGCCCGGCAGGGTGGAGATGGTCGAGCCGACGAGGTTGTTGTACACCTCCCACTTGGCGAACACCGCGTAGGCGGGTGCCGTGAAATAGAGCAGGAAGATGAAGAACAGCGACCAGAACACCGATTCGCGCGCTTCCCTGACGCTGGGCGTCGTGTAGTAGCGCATCAGGATGTGCGGCAGCGAAGCGGTGCCTATCATCAGGCAGATCACCAGCGCGATGAAGTTCAGACGCTTGCTGTCCGAGTCCGCCTGGTCCTTGCCGGCGTGCGCTTCGGTATGCGCGAGCGGCGGCTTTGCCTTCGCTTCGGCCAGCTTGCGCGCCTCGCCCCACTTGCGGCGCGCTTCGGCTTCGGTCTTCGGAATGTTGCGCAGGGCCATCTCGGCGGCGGCGATCTGCTTGGCCGGCGCGTTGGCCGACTTCAGCTCATCGAGCTTTGCCGTCAGATGCGCGCGTTCGGCGTCGAGCGAACCCGGCAGGCCCCGGATCTTGCGGTCGAAGTCATCGGCTTTCGCCTTGTACAGCGCATTGACCTCGACCTCCTTCGGCGCCGCGAAAAGCTCGGTCTCCTTGGCTGTCAGCTTCTGCAGCACTTGGCCGTACATCGCCTGCGGTACCGGAACGCCGGTCAACTTGGTCGACAGGATGACGACCGGGATCAGGTAGGCGACGATGAGAATGATGTACTGCGCAACCTGGGTCCACGTCACCGCGCGCATGCCGCCGAGGAAGGAACACACGAGGATGCCGGCCAGGCCGACGAATACGCCGACCTCGAATTCCAGACCGACGAAGCGGCTGGTGATCAGACCGACGCCGTAGATCTGCGCGACGACATAGGTGAAGGACGCCAGAATGGCGGCGACGACGCCGATCAGGCGTGCCAGATTGCCGCCGTAGCGGGCACCGAGGAAATCCGGAATCGTGAATTCGCCGAACTTGCGCAGATAGGGTGCGAGAAAGAGCGCGACGAGGCAGTAGCCGCCGGTCCAGCCCATCACGAAGGCCAGGCCCTGATAGCCGCTGAAATACAGCGTGCCTGCCATGCCGATGAAGGACGCGGCGGACATCCAGTCGGCGCCGGTCGCCATGCCGTTGAACAGCGCCGGCACCCGCCGGCCGGCGACGTAGTACTCCGACACGTCGGCGGTGCGGCTCATGACGCCGATGCCGGCATACAGCGCGATGGTCGAGAACATGAAGATGTAGCCGATCCACTGCGACGACATGCCCAGCTGTTCGGCCACGGCCAGGAAGGCGACGAAGACGAAGAAGCCGCCGGCGTACCAGCTGTACATCTTCTTCAACTGCTGCTTGAAGGCGGCCTGCGTGTGCGGCATGTTCAGCGGTCCTCGCTCACGCCGTACTCGCGATCGAGCCGGTTCATCACGCGCGCGTAGTAGCCGATGATGATCACATAGACGATGAGTGCGCCCTGCGCGCCCATGTAGAAGGCCAGCGGCCAGCCGAGGAAGGTGATTTCGTTCAGCGAGCGCGCGAAAGAGACGGGAACGAAGGTGACCAGGAACCAGATCGCCAGCAGAACCGCGGTGATGCGAAGATTCCGGCGCCAGTACTCCCGGTGCCGTTCTGACAACTGCATGCAGGTCTCCTCCTGTGGCGCCATGTTGGCGAAGTCATCGCGACGCCTTGTATTTGTCATGCGAGCACGTTGGCCGATCACCCCGACACGAACGCCCATGACGTGACGCACATCATGCAGTCCAATCTTACTGCCCGCTTACACCGCCTCGATATGGCGGTGCAGCATGAATTCAGGACAGCTGCCAGTCGATGCGGACGCGATCAAGCAGGCGCTGCACCTGGAGCAGCGCCTGCTTCAGCACGGCCCGGTCGAGTGCGTTCAGTGCGCGCGGATCGATGCGGTTTGCCGCCGGATGATTCGTGGCGACGGGATGCTCGCCCTGCCGCACCAGTCTCAGCTGCTGGATGAAGAAGAAGGCGCGGACCATCGCCTCGACGTCGTCGCCGGCCAGCCCGCCCTGCCGTGCCAGCGCCCGCAGCCGCGCGCTGGTCGAGCGGGCCGCGACGCCGTCGCGCAGGGCCAGCAGCCGCGCGCAGTCGGCGAAGATGCGCGCGCCGCCGGCCTTCAGATCCAGCGTGTGCGGTGC
>JAVFAT010000251.1:0-3107 GCA_034002385.1 Azospira sp.
GTTCACCGTGAACACGCCGGGGCAGGTGGGCATCGCCGAGTACATGCGGGACGCCTCGCGCCACCTCGGCCTCGCCGACTTCTACCGGCAGAAGCGCGACTTCTTCCGCGCGCAGGTGGCGGAGTCGCGCTTCGAATTGCTGCCTTGTCGCGGCACCTACTTTCAGCTTGCCCGCTACGGTGCGATCTCGGACAAACCCGACCGTGAGTTTGCCGAGTGGCTGACGCGCGAGATCGGCGTCGCCGTCATCCCGGTGTCGGCCTTCTACCACGACGGCCACGACGAGCGTGTCGTGCGCTTCTGCTTCGCCAAGAGGGAAGAGACGCTGGCCGCAGCCGGTGAGCGGCTACGGCGCGTCTGAGCGGTCAGCGGGTGGTGCCGCCGGTGCGCAGCAGCCCCATCCAGCCGAGCGCGGCGTAGACCAGGATGGTCGAGCCGACGAGACCGACGCCGTAGACCAGGCCGATCAGCAACCAGTCGATCGGCCCGCCGGCATCCGAGAAGCCGGACACCGAGAACTGCGCCATCAGCACCAGCGCGAGGACGCCACCGACGAGGCCGAACAGCTCGGAAACGACGAGGCGGCGGCTGTAGAGCCGTCGCTCGCGCAGCAGCAGCGCGGCGAAGCCGATGATGCCGGCGACGGCGAGCAGGATAAGCAGCCAAAGCTGCGGGCCGAGCATCTCCTGGAAGACGGCGAGGAGTACCAGCGGATCGAGTTCTTGCATGTTCGTTCTCCCTTTCAGCTACGGCCGCGCAGCATGGCGAGGTAGGTCGGTTTCAGCGCCATCGTCTTCATCACCCAGGTGATCCACAGTTCTTCCAGCGGCGCGATGACACCGGGGAACGAGGGAACGAGGTTGTCGTGGTAGTCGAATTCGACGAGCATCGCCTGGCCGAGCCGGGTGATCAGCGGGCACGAGGTGTAGCCGTCGTAGATTGCCGTCGAGGTTCTGCCCTCGATGCTCGCCACGAGATGATCGATGGCCACCGGCACCTGCCATTTCACGCTCGCCGCCGTCTTGCCCTTGGGCACGCCAGCGACGTCGCCGATGCCGAAGACGTTGGCGAACCGCCTGTGCCGCAACGTCGCCTTGTCCACCTCCAGCCAGCCGTCGGCGGCGAAGTTACCCTCCCGCCAGCCGAGCGGGCTGTTGCGCACGGCGTCCGGTGCGCGCATCGGCGGCACGACGTTGATGAAGTCGAAGCCGATTTCCTGCGGCCCCTGCGGCGTGCGGAAGGTGGCCACCTTGCGGCCGGGGTCGATGGCCGTCAGCACGTGTTCGTAGCGCACCTTCACGTCGCGGTCGCGGAACAGCATCCGCAGCTTTTCGGAGACGATGGGCACGCTGAACAGCCCCTTGTTCTGCGCCGCGTAGATCAGCTCGGCCTTGCCGCGGTTACCGCGCCGACGCAGGTGGTCGTCAGTGAGGAAGGTGTATTTCAGCGGCGCGCCGGCGCACTTCATTTCGGTCGCCGGCCGGCAGAAGAGGCCGACGCCGCCGCGGTCGGCGAAGGCCGACATCTCACGCCAGGTGGCGGCGGCGCCCTCCGGGCTGAGGTAGATGCTGCCGATGCCGTTCTTGCCGACGAGCGCGATGTCCATGCCCTCGATGGCCGCGTAGTCGAGCTTCAGCCCGGTGGCGACGATGAGGAAGTCGTAGTCGAGCCGGCGGCCGCTGTCGGTAAGCACCTTGCTGCCTTCCGGATCGAACTCGGCGACGCCTTCCTTTACCCATTCGACGCCAGCCGGCAGGTAGTCGGCGGTGGCCGAAACCGGGTAGTTCTCCGGCTTGACGCCGGCCGACACCAGTGTGAAACCGGGCTGGTAGAGATGCCGCTCGCGCGGGTCGACGATGGTGATCTTCGCCCCGGCAAGACGCTGGCTTAGCCGCGAGGCGCAGGCGAGGCCGGCGGCACCGGCGCCGGCGATGACGATGCGCGCCGACGTCCGCACTGGCGACGGTTCGGCGGCGCGTGCCGCCGGTGCCAGCGCGGCCAGCGCGCCAGCGGCGCCAAGGCCGAGAAAGCCGCGCCGGTCGAGAACGGGATGGGCAGATGTTTCGCGTTCCTGCGAAAAGCCCGCATCCGATGCGCTGCGGGCTGGACGGTGGATCTTTTCCAATTCGGTCTCCCTTGTTTTTCCCTGCACGGTTCAGGTGATGGCGAACCCTTGTGGCGAGGCCGGGTTTCTATGAATCAGTATATTAGTTGATTCTGAAATTTTGAAGTGGCGGGGTGTGGAGGTCGACGGACGAAGGTGGAGATGACCGCGGAGACGACGGCGAAGGAGAGGGTGCGACGAAACGAGGGCGCGACGAAACGAGAGGGCGTGGGGAAGCGAGGGGGAACGAAGGGGAGAGCGGGTAACGGGGGCGGGCGGATCGGCGGCGCCGGCCGGGTGGCCGGCGCCGACGGCGGTTCAGGAAAGGCCGCGCTTCGTCACCCAGACGAGCAGGGCGATGGACAGGGCAAGCAGCGCAAAGTAGAGCTTCCACGACGTCCGCTTGTCGGCGTAGGGGTCGTCGTTCGTGCGCTCGGCGCCCTCGGGCAGCCTTGCCAGTTGCGTCAGCGAGGTGCCGAAGCTGACGTTGATGCGGGCGCGGGCGTTCACCGCCCAGCCGTTGGCGTCGAGCAGCGGGCCGAGGTTGCGGTTCCTGAGCTTGATCCAGGCCATCACCACGGCCGGGCCGGAGACGATCAGCACCAGGCCGGCGAGCGCCAGCGGCATCTGCCACCACTTGAGGCCGAGAAAGCCGGTGAGGATGGAGGCGAGCGCGGTGCCGATGGCGCCGATGGCCAGCCCGATGGCGGCGAAGATGCCGGCGAAGCGGGCGACGTCGAAGGGCGCCGGTGCTTTCCCCGCCGCGCTGGCCGCGCCCGCCTGCTGTGCGCCGGTAAGGCCCTTGGCGATGAGTTCGTCGGATGCCTTGGCCTTGGCGGCGGCGAATTTCTGGAACTGCTCGGCGGCCATGCGCGCGAGCTTCTTGTAGGGCGACCAGAAGGCCTGGCGGACGCTGATCGGGTGCTCGACGATGCGGGTGATCGTTGCGTCCCAGTCGCGCCCCTCGCGGTCGTAGAAGACGCCGTTGCGGCCGACCATCAGC
>JAVFAT010000252.1:0-3107 GCA_034002385.1 Azospira sp.
GCGGCACGCACGCTCGGCGTCGGGCCGTGGGCGAGCTTCTTCCGCGTTTCGCTGCCGCTGGCGCGGCCGGCGGTCGCCGCCGGTACGGCACTGGCGCTGATGGAGACGCTGGCCGACTACGGCACCGTTTCCTATTTCGCCGTGCCGACCTTCACCACCGGCATCTACCGCGCCTGGTTCTCTCTCGGCGACCGCACCGCCGCCGCGCAACTCGCCGCCATGCTGCTCGGCTTCGTCGTGCTGCTGCTGGCGCTCGAACATCTGTCGCGCCGCCGCGCCCGTTTTCACGACACCACCGGCCGCAACCGGCAGATGCCGGGCCGGCGGCTCGCCGGCTGGCGGGCCATCGTCGCCTTTTTCGCCTGCGCGCTGCCGCTGGCGGCCGGCTTCCTGCTGCCGGCCGGCTTGCTGCTGCGGCTGGCGCTGATCGACGGCGACACGCAGTTCGGCGAACGCTTCCTGATGCTCTCGCGCAACAGCTTCGTGCTCGCCGGCCTCACCGCGCTCTGCGCGGTTGCCCTGGCGCTGCTGCTCGCCTATTCGGCGCGGCTCTCGAAAGGGGTTTTCGCGCGCGGGCTGAACCGCATGGTCGGCCTCGGCTACGCGGTGCCCGGCTCGGTGATCGCGGTCGGTGTGCTGATTCCGGTGACGCGCCTCGACAACTGGATCGCCGCCGGCTGGGAGTCGCTTTTCGGCAGCAATCCCGGACTCGTCCTCACCGGCGGCATCGCCGCGCTGGTTTACGCCTACCTCGTGCGCTTCCTGGCCATTGCCTTGCAGACGGTTGGCGCCAGCCTCGCCAGGGTCACGCCGAGCATGGACGATGCGGCGAAAAGCCTTGGCTGTTCGCCGGGGCAGACGCTGCGCCGGGTACACGCGCCGCTGCTGCGTGGCGGCCTGCTCACCGCCGGCCTGCTGGTTTTCGTGGACGTGATGAAGGAGCTGCCGGCGACGCTGGTCATGCGCCCCTTCAACTTCGACACGCTGGCGACGCAGACCTACACGCTGGCTTCCGATGAACGCCTCTCCGAAGCCTCGACGGCGGCGCTGGCCATCGTCCTCGTCGGGCTGCTGCCCCTGATCGTGCTTTCAAGGCAGATCGCGCGTGCGCGGCGGTGAGGATCGATGCGGCTTTCCCGGCAGGAGGCGATGAACCCGGTTTCGTGGCTGCTCGGGTAGAAAGCAGAAGGGCCGGCGCATGTGCCGGCCCTTCCATTTCCGGAATACCGGAAACCGCCTACCAGAGCTTCCACCAGGGGGTCTTGCGCTCCAGTCCGCGCACGTAGAGCTCGCTCTCGGGGAAGTTCGTGCGCATGACGCGCTCGGCGTCGTCGCGCAGGTCGGGCATGGACAGTGCGTCGTAACCCTTGACCATGATGAACAGGGCTTCTTCGATGGCCGGCGTGTTCTGGTAGGTCTTGACCGCGAACTGCGCGCGGTTCACTGCGGCGAGGTAGGCGCCGCGCTTCATGTAGTAGCGCGCGACGTGCACTTCGTGCGCGGCCAGCGCGTTCACCAGGTAGTGCATCCGCTGTACCGCGTCCGGCGTGTATTTGCTGTCGGGGAAGCGCGTCGTCAGTTCCTTGAAGGCGTCGAAGGATTCGCGCGCCGATTTCGGGTCGCGCTCGGTTGGATCCTGCGCCGAGACGTGGCCGAGGATGCCGAGATCTTCGTTGAAGCCGATCAGGCCCTTCAGATAATAGACGTAATCGACGCTCGGGTGGTTCGGGTGCAGCTTGATGAAGCGGTCGCAGGCGGCGAGCGCCGAGGCCGGTTCGCCGGATTTCCAGTAGGCGTAGGCCACTTCGATCTGGGCCTGCTGCGCGTAGCGGCCATAGGGATAGCGCGCCTCCAGCTTCTCGAAATGCTTGATGGCGGTTTCGTACTGGCCGTCGTCGAGCGCTTCCTTGGCCGTCGAATAGAGCTTGCCCGGCGACCAGCCGGTGGTCTCGTCCTTCGGTTCGCCGAAGATGCCGCAACCGCCGAGCAGGACGGCGGTGAGCAGGGCGACGATTGCCGCTAAACTACGCATGATGAAAATCCCGCAGACTGTTTCCAGAAGAAAGAAAAACCGGATCGCCGATCCGGTGTCCGCCCCCGCAGGCCTTGCTGCCGCTGCAGCCGTTGCGCCTGCGTTACCGGGGCGCGCCGATGATAGCACGCCCCTTTTGCTTGCCGCACCCGCCGACTGCGGCGGTGTCCGCCTCGACCACGTCCTTGCCGGGCTGCTTCCCGAGCATTCTCGCAACCGCCTGCAGGGCTGGATCCGCGACGGGCGCGTGCAGGTCGACGGATGCGCCGTCAGCGAGCCGAAGCACAAGCTGCGCGGCGGCGAGGCCATCCGCGTCGAGGTCGTCGCCGATCCGCAGGTCGCCGCGGCTGCGGCCGAGGACATTCCGCTCGACATCCTCTACGAGGACTCGGCGCTGATCGTCATCGACAAGCCGGCCGGACTCGTCGTCCACCCGGCCGCCGGCAACTGGAGCGGCACCTTGATGAACGCGTTGCTGCACCATGCGCCGCAGCTCGCCAACGTGCCGCGGGCCGGCATCGTGCACCGGCTGGACAAGGACACCTCGGGCCTGCTCGTCGTCGCCAAGACGCTCGCCGCGCAGACCGACCTCGTCCGCCAGTTGCAGGCGCGCACCGTGAAGCGCGACTACCAGGCGCTGGCGCGCGGCGCCGTCGAGCGCGGCGGCACCGTCGACGCGCCGATCGGCCGGCATCCGACGCAGCGCACGAAGATGGCGGTGGTCATCGGCGGCAAGCCGGCGCGCACGCACTACCGCGTCGTCGAGCGCTTCGGCAACTGCACGCTGATCGAATGCTCGCTGGAGACCGGGCGCACGCACCAGATCCGCGTCCATCTCGAACACATCGGCCATCCGCTGGTCGGCGATCCGGTCTATGGTCGGCGGTTGAACCGCGTGCCGCGCGGCCCGGCCTTCGACCGCCAGTTCCTGCACGCCAGAAAGCTCGGTCTGGTGCATCCGGAGAGCGGCAAGCACATGGTCTGGAAGTCGCCGCTGCCGGAGGACATGGAGGACCTGCTGGAGAAGCTGCGCCTCGACGCCTACCTCGAAGCCGAGGCGGCGGTGGACGACGAT
>JAVFAT010000253.1:0-3088 GCA_034002385.1 Azospira sp.
AGACGCTGTGCCGACGGCGCAAGAACAATCCGCTGCTGGTCGGCGAGGCCGGCGTCGGCAAGACGGCGATTGCCGAAGGCTTGGCCCGGCGCATCGTCGAGGGCGAGGTGCCGGAAATCCTCGCGCAGGCCAGCGTCTACGCGCTCGACATGGGGGCGCTGCTTGCCGGCACCAAGTATCGCGGCGACTTCGAACAGCGCCTGAAAAGCGTGCTGAAGCAGTTGCAGGAGAACCCGGATGCGATCCTCTTCATCGACGAGATCCATACGCTGATCGGTGCCGGAGCCGCTTCGGGCGGCACGCTCGATGCCTCGAACCTGCTGAAGCCGGCGCTTTCCTCCGGCCAGCTGAAGTGCATCGGGGCGACGACCTACAACGAGTATCGCGGCATCTTCGAGAAAGACCACGCGCTCTCCCGCCGCTTCCAGAAGATCGACGTGACCGAGCCGTCGGTAGCCGAGACCGTGGAAATCCTGAAAGGCCTGAAACCGGGGTTCGAGGCGCACCACGGCATCAAGTACTCGACCTCGGCGCTGACTTCGGCGGTGGAGCTTTCGGTGCGCTTCATCAACGATCGCCATCTGCCGGACAAGGCCATCGACGTCATCGACGAGGCCGGCGCGGCGCAGCGCATCCTGCCGAAGTCGAAGCAGAAGAAGACGATCGGCAAGCAGGACATCGAGGAGATCGTCGCCCGCATCGCGCGCATCCCGTCGACGCACATCAGTAACAACGACCGCAACAGCCTGAAGAACCTCGACCGCGACCTGAAGGCCGTCGTTTTCGGGCAGGACGCGGCCATCGACGCGCTCGCCAGGGCGATCAAGATGGCGCGTTCCGGCCTTGGCACGCCGGGCAAGCCGATCGGCGCCTTCCTGTTTTCCGGCCCGACCGGCGTCGGCAAGACCGAGGTTGCCCGGCAGCTGGCCTATTGCATGGGCATCGAACTGCTCCGCTTCGACATGTCGGAATACATGGAGCGCCACGCGGTATCGCGCCTGATCGGCGCGCCGCCGGGCTACGTCGGTTTCGACCAGGGCGGCCAGCTGACCGAGGCGGTGACCAAGAAGCCGTACTGCGTGCTGCTGCTCGACGAAATCGAGAAGGCGCACCCGGACGTCTACAACATCCTGCTGCAGGTGATGGATCACGGTACGCTGACCGACAACAACGGGCGCAAGGCCGACTTCCGCAACGTGGTCATCGTCATGACCACCAACGCCGGCCAGGAAGCCATCCAGAAGACGACGATGGGCTTTACCACCGAGAAGAAGGCCGGCGACGAGACGGTCGAGATCAAGCGCCTGTTTACGCCGGAGTTCCGCAACCGGCTGGATGCCATCGTCTCGTTCAAGCCGCTCGACCACGAGGTGATCCTGCGCGTCGTCGACAAATTCCTGATGCAGCTCGAGATGCAGTTGCACGAGAAGAAGGTCGACGCGATCTTCACCGACGTGCTCAAGGAGCACCTGGCGAAGAAGGGCTTCGACCCGCTGATGGGCGCGCGGCCGATGGCCCGGTTGATCCAGGACACGATTCGCGCCGCGCTTGCCGACGAGCTGCTCTTCGGACGGCTGGCCAGCGGTGGCAAGGTCACCGTCGATCTCGGTGCAGACGAAAAGGTGAAGCTGCTCTTCGAGGAAGAAGCGGCCGAGGTCGCCTGAAGCACCTTGCGTCAATCCTGACAGCCATGCCAGAGTGCATGGCTGTTTTTTTGTCCATCGATCCAGGAAACCCGACCATGACCTTCAAGACTCCCGATCTCTGCGACCAGTTCGAGGCCGAACTCGGCCAATCCGTGCGCGTCGTCGCGCCGATGTTCAGGCAGTACGGCGGCCGCCGGGCGTTCAGCGGCCGTATCGCCACGCTCAAGCTGTTCGAGGACAACTCGCTGGTGCGTACCGCCTTCGCCGAGGATGGCAAGGGCAAGGTACTGGTCATCGACGGCGGCGGCTCGCTGCGCTGCGCGCTGGTCGGCGACCAGCTGGCGATCCTGGCGCAGAAGAACGGCTGGGAGGGCGTCGTCGTCTACGGCTGCATCCGCGATTCGGGCGACATCGCCGGCATCGACATCGGCGTGCGCGCGCTCGACACGCACCCGCAGAAAAGCATCAAGAAGAATGTCGGCGAGCGCGACATTCCCGTCACCTTCGGCGGCGTCACCTTCCGCCCCGGCGAGTATCTGTACGCCGACGAGGACGGCGTGCTCGTCTCGATGAAACCGCTGTGCTGATCTGGCGGGCAGACAATGGAAAACGGCGCCAGGGGGCGCCGTTTTCGTTTCTGCCGCGGTGATTTCTGCGGCTGCAGGGGGCTTGCTCAGCTGCCGTCTTCAAGCAGCGCCATGCTGTTCAGACCGATGCGGATATTGCCCCACGAGCGGCCATCGACGGTAAACGGCATGTCGATCTCGGACAGGATCTCGCCGGTATCGCGGGCATAGGTTTGCAGCAGCATCGGCGCGGTGTTCTTCGCCGCGCGCTGGCCGGTCGGGTCCGTCCAGATGCGACGCGTGCGGTTGCCGACGAGGTCGGCCTGGTAATCGCCCGTGAGCGGCTTGGAATAGATCAGGTTGTGAATTCCGATGTAACCCTTGGTGTCGATGACGATGGCGAACATCCCGCCCTTCATGTCGGCCAGTGCCGCTTCAAACAGCGGTTGCACTTCGCGCTCGAAATCCGGCAGATAGGAAACTTCGTATTTCTGCGGGTTGGTGTCGGGAATCGGCCGATAGTTCTGATCCCAGATATTGACGCCGCGCTTCGCCAGTTCGGAGAACTTGGCCTGGATTTCCTCGCGGAAGGCGTTGGCTCTGGCCACGTTGTGGTCGAAGGCGCCGCGGCCGATCTTGAAGCGGGATACGAGTTCCTGAACGCTTTCGGTGGCTTGCGACAGGCCGATCGTCGACTGCTCGGAGCCGGACATGTTCGCCGACACTTCGCCCGACAGCGCGTGAATGTGGGTGACGTTGTCGTGTACCTGGCCGTTGGTCGCGGTCAGTTCTTCCATCGCGGCGGCGATCTGCGTGAGCTGTTCGCTGGTGTGCTCGAAATCCTCCACCATCTGCCGGAACTGGCCCGACGAACGC
>JAVFAT010000254.1:0-3083 GCA_034002385.1 Azospira sp.
CATCTTCTCGAACGAGAAGCCGAACTGCGAGAAGGCGAGCAGCATCAGGATCGAACCGCCGCCGAGCAGCAGCACGGCCTTGATGATCTGCACCCAGGTGGTGGCGACCATGCCGCCGAAGGTGACGTAGACCATCATCAGCAGGCCGACGACGATCACCGCGTAGTTGTATTCCAGGCCGAACAGCAGCTGGATCAACTGGCCGGCGCCGACCATCTGCACGATCAGGTAGAAGCAGACCACCGTCAGCGAGCCGAAGGCGGCGAAGGTGCGGATCTTGCCCTGGTCGAGGCGGTAGGAGGCGATGTCGGCGAAGGTGAACTTGCCGAGGTTCCGGAGGCGTTCGGCCATCAGGAAGAGGATGATCGGCCAGCCGACGAAGAAGCTGATGGTGTAGATGAAGCCATCGAAGCCCTTGGCGTAGATCAGGCTGGAGAGGCCGAGCAGGGTGGCCGCCGACATGTAGTCGCCGGCAATCGCCAGACCGTTCTGGAAGCCGGTGATGCCGCCGCCGGCGGTGTAGAAGTCGGCCGTGGACTTGGTCTTGTTCGCCGCCCAGTAGGTGATGCCGAGCGTGGCAAGGACGAAGACGAGGAACATGGCGACGGCCGAAACGTTGACCGGCTGCTTTTCGACGCCTCCGGCGGCGAGTGCGACGGTGGCGGCGAGGCTCAGCGCGGCGCCGACCGCGATTTGGGCGAAGCGTTTCATCGCGCGCTCTCCTTCAGGATGTTCTGGGTCAGGTCGTCGAATTCACCGTTGGCGCGACGGATGTAGATGCCGGTGAGCAGCCAGGAACCGATGACGAGCAGGGCGCCGAGCGGCCAGGCGATGGTGATGATGCTGTCGCCCATCGTCGTGTGCAGCACCGCCGGATTGAAGGCGACGACCATCATGAAGCCGTAGTACGGCACGAGAACGAGCAGCGAAAGCACGAGCGCGAGGCGCGTGCGGCGGGCAACCAGTTCGGCGAACTGCGGATGCTGCCGAATGCGTTGCTGGATGGTGGATTGACTCATTACCCCTCCTGGTTGTTTGAGTGAATTCTGAATTGGTGAGCGATGGATTGCCGATGGCCGTGATACCGGCTGGCGGCGCACCGAAAGGCCGGCGCTTTTTTGCGTCGGCCTTTCGGTGCGTCGGGTCGGAATCAGGCGAGATTCATTTTCTTCGCCGCCTCGCGCAGTTCGCCGCGGAAATCCGGGTGGGCGATGGCGATCAGCGCTTCGGCGCGCTGCTTGGCGGTCTTGCCGCGCAACTGGGCGACGCCGTGCTCGGTGACGACATAGTTGATGTCGTTCTTGCC
Organism: Azospira sp.; assembly: GCA_034002385.1. Taxonomy (GTDB): domain Bacteria; phylum Pseudomonadota; class Gammaproteobacteria; order Burkholderiales; family Rhodocyclaceae; genus Proximibacter. Next base: position 1,307 of record JAVFAT010000254.1, read on the forward strand.
GGTGGTGACGTGGGTGCCCGGCGAGAGCGTCGGCACGATGCGCGAGATGGTGTCGTCCTTGGCCGTCGAGGGCAGCACGATGAAGGCCTTGCCGCCGTTCGAGCGGTTGGCCGCGCGCACGAAATCGGCCTGGCCGCCGGTGCCGGAGTAGGGCTTGTAGCCGAGGCTTTCGGAGCCGCACTGGCCGATCAGGTCGATCTGGAGCGTGGCGTTGATGGCGTGCAGGTTGTCGTTCTGGCCGGCAAGGCAGGGGTCGTTGGTGAAATCGACCGGGTGCATTTCCAGCGCCGGGTTGCGGTTCATGAACTGGTAGAGCTTCTTCGAGCCGAGCGCGAAGGTGGCCACCATCTTGCCGGGGAGATAGTTCTTCCGGCGGTTGGTGACGACGCCGGCTTCGACCAGGGACATGATGCCGTCGCCGATCATTTCAGTATGGATGCCGAGATCGCGCTTGTCGGTCAGCTGCATGACCACCGCGTCGGGGATGCCGCCGTAGCCGATCTGCAAGGTGGCGCCGTCCGGGATCAGGTCGGCGACGTACTTGCCGATGGCTTCCTGCACCGGGCCGATTTTCGGCAGGCCGACTTCGAGCACCGGCTCCTCGCTTTCCACCAGCGCCGTCACCTGCGAGATGTGCACGTGGCAGTTGCCGTTGGCGAACGGCACGTTCGGGTTCACTTCGAGAACGATGGCGTGTGCCTTGGTGAGGGCGGCCATCGTGTAATCGGTGCCGAGCGAGAGCGAGAAATAACCGTGCGCGTCCATCGGCGAGGCCATGGCGAAGACGACGTTGGCCGGGGTCAGGTCGCGCCGTATCAGCATCGGCAGTTCGGAGAAATAGGCGGGGAGGTAGTCGATCCAGCCTTCCTGGCCGCCGGGGCGCGTGACGCCGCCGTAGAAATAGGCGGTATGGCGGACGTTGTCGACGGTTTCCGGATCGAGGTAGCCGTATTTCCGCACCGGCAGGATCTGCACCACGGTGACACCGCGGAAATCGCGCCGCTGCTCGGAGAGCGCGGTGAGCAGGGCCGGCGGCTCGCCGACGCCGGTGGGGACGACGATGGTGTCGCCGTTCTTCACCTGGCGAACCGCATCGGCTGCACTCATGCGTTTTTGCTGATACTGGGACTGGAAGGACATCTGCCGCGCTCCTTTGTTGGTCTCGATGGCTGGCCGTGGAGCGCGCCGACCGGCGCCAGCGTTGTGGCGGCGACGGGGCCGGCTTGTCTCCTCGGCGTTCCCCTTGAGGGGCTGTTTTTCGCTTCTGTTCCGCGGCCCGGATCGGTACCTGCGGATCGTGGCAAAAGAGGATGGCAGCAGACCCTTGCACAACTATTTGCGAATCGTAACGAATCGTTACAATGCGGCGGCATTTGGGCCGGCTGGCCTAGAATCACGCGATGACCGATCCACGAACGACAGACGAAACCCGACCGGAACTCGCCGCAGAACGGCGCCGCTACGAAATGCTGCAAGCCGGCCTCGACCTGCTCGATCAGGGCTTGACGGTCTTTGACGAGGATCTGCGGATGGTGGCGTGGAACGATACCTTCCTGCGCTTCCTCGATTTTCCGCGCGAGATGGCTTACGTCGGCGCCAGCTTCGAGAGCTTCATCCGCTACAACGCCGAGCGCCAGGAGTACGGGCCGGGCGATGTCGAAGCGCAGATCGCCGAGCGGGTCGAGGCGGCGCGGCGCTTCAGCTCGCACGTCACCGAACGGGTGCGCCCCAACGGGCGGATTCTGCTCGTGCGTGGCGAGCCGCTGCCGCACAAGGG
>JAVFAT010000255.1:0-3080 GCA_034002385.1 Azospira sp.
GTTCGTGGACGCGCTACCGGGCGCGCTTCCTGAACGAACGGCGCATCGAAAACGGCCTGCGCTTCTGGCGGCAGAACGGAGCCGCGCTACGGCGGGCGAATGCGCTCTTCGGCGTGCCGGAGGAAGTCATCGTCGCCATCATCGGCGTCGAAACCGAATACGGCGCCAACACCGGCCGCTTCGGCGTCATGCAGGCGCTGTCCACGCTCGCCTTCCGCTATCCGCCGCGCGCACCGTTCTTCCGCAAGGAACTGGAGCAGTTCCTCCTGCTTGCCCACGAAAACGGCTTCGACCCTCTGCAGCTCAAGGGGTCGTATGCCGGCGCCATCGGCATCCCGCAATTCATGCCCGGCAGCCAGCGGAATTACGCTGTCGATTTCGACGGCGACGGCCGCGTCGATCTCTCGAAGAGCGTGGACGACGCCATCGGCAGCGTCGCCAGCTTCCTCGCCCGGCACGGCTGGGAGGAAGGCGGCGAGATCGCGGTGCCGGTGCGGATGAACGGCGATCCGGCGCCGCTGCTCGCCCTCGGCATCAAGCCCGAACGTCCGCTCGGGGAACTCGTTGCCGGTGGCATCGAGGTGCAGGGGAAGGACGAAATCAGGGGAGAAGGCGACGGGCGTCCGGGGGCATTGATCGATCTGGTTTCGCCCGAGCAGGCGACCGAGTACTGGGTCGGCTTCCAGAATTTCTACACGATCACCCGCTACAACCGCTCCAGCTTCTACGCCATGGCCGTGTTCCAGCTGGCCGAGGCGATCCGCGAACGCCGGCCGCCGCTATAGCAGGCTGTCGCGGCTGACGCCGCCGCGCCGGATGATGCGGCGCAGGTGATCGAGCGCCTCGACCTGGATCTGGCGCACGCGCTCGCGCGTCAGCTTGAGATCGACGGCAATCGTCTCCAGCGTGCACACTTCGGCGTCGTTCAGGCCGTAGCGGCGTTCGATGACCGCCCGCTGCTTCGGCGGCAACTGTTCGACCCAGCGGGCAATGAGATCGTCGACCTCGATCGTTTCGAGATGCGCCTCGGGGCCGGCGCCGCTCTCGTCGGCAATCGCGTCGACGAAGCTGCGGCCGGAATCGGCTTCCAGCGGCACGTCGAGGGAGGCGGTGTGCTCGCCGAAGGCGAGGATGCGCCGCACTTCGCCCACCGGCCTGTCGATCAGGTGCGCGATCTGCTCATGGCTGGCATCGTGTCCGTTTTCCGCCTCCAGATGGCGCCGCGCGCGCAGCACGAGGTTCAGTTCGCGGATCACGTGCACCGGCAGGCGGATCGTCCGCGCCTGGTTCATGATCGCCCGCTCGATGTGCTGGCGTATCCACCACGTTGCATAGGTGGAGAAGCGGAAACCGCGCTCGGGGTCGAATTTTTCCAGCGCGTGAATCAGCCCGAGATTGCCCTCCTCGATCAGGTCGAGCAGCGGCATCCCGCGGTTCATGTAGTGCTTGGCGATCTTCACGACGAGCCGCAGGTTGCGCTCGATCATCGTCTGCCGGGCAGAGAAATCGCCGGCGCGCATGGCGCGCGCGGTGGCTGCTTCCTCGGCCGGCGTCAGCAGCGGACGAAGGCCGATTTCGTTGAGATAGCGCTGGGTGACGTCACTGAACGCATCGCTGCCGGCGGTATCGCCCGCTTGCGCCTTGGCGGCAACGGCATCGGGGCCGTTATCGAAACCGCCATCGAAGCCGTCTTCGAGTCCGCTTCCGATCCCCTCATCCGCATCTGGAATTCCCGGCTCGGGGAGGGCATCGTCGGCGAAGTCGGCTTCGTCGTTCATCGTCAGCGCGGCGGCAGGTATCTGAGCGGATCGACCGGCTTGCCCTGCCGCCGGATCTCGAAGTGCAGCTTGACCTGCTCGGCATCGGTGTCGCCCATCTCGGCGATCTTCTGGCCCCGGCTCACCGCCTGCCCTTCCTTCACCAGCAGGTTCCGGTTGTGCGCATAGGCCGAAAGGTAGGTGTCGTTGTGCTTGACGATGACCAGCTTGCCGTAGCCGCGCAGGCCGGTACCGGAATAGACGACGCGCCCCTCGCCGGCGGCGAGCACCGGATCGCCGGCGTGGCCGCCGATGCCGATTCCCTTGCTGCCGGAATCGCTGAAGCGGCTGATGAGGTTTCCTGCTGCGGGCCAGATCCACGGCACCCCGTCCGGGCCGGTGGCCGCGGCGGCGGCCGACGGCGCAGATTCGGGCCGGGGTTCGGCCGCCGCCGGCGCCGCGCTCGCGGTCGGCGGCACCGCCGGGGCAGCGGCAGGCGACGGCGCCTCGGTGGATTGCCGGGCCTGCGCGAGGGTTTCTTCCGAATACGGCAACTTGCCGGCCTTCGGCTCCGTCTTCAACAGCGAGGGGGCGGCAGCGGCGGCAGGCGTTGCGCCGTCGAGCACGCGCTGCTCGACGGCAGCGCCGGCGCCACCGATCGGCTGTGCAACGGCGGTACCGGCCGCCGCGGCGGGCGGGCGCACGCGCAACTGCATACCGACGCGGATGTGGTTCGGATTCTCGATGCGGTTCCAGGCGATCAGGTCGCGGTGGTCGATGCCGTGCTCGCGGGCAATGCCATGCAGCGTATCGCCCGCCTTCACCGTGTAAAGATCGCGGGCGGCGGCGGTGGCGGCAGGCGGTACGGCGCTCGTGCCGCGTTCGACGACGGGCGCCGGCACCTTGCTGGCACAGCCGGCAGCGAGAAGAACGGAAAGCGTGAGCGCGAGGCGGTGTTTCATTCGATCCCCGAAAGCAGCGGAACAAAGCGGACGGCATCGAGCCGGGATTCGACGAACCCCTCGGGCCGGCGTTCAATCAGGCACAACACCTGTTCGCCGCTGCCCAAGGGCAGGAGCATTCTGCCACCAACCGCAAGCTGCGACAAAAGCGCGGGCGGAACGGCGCGGGCGGCGGCGGCGAGGATGATGGTATCGAACGGCGCCGCTTCCGGCAGGCCGAGCTGGCCGTCGCCGTGCTTCAGGCGCACGCGGAATTCCTGCACTGCGCGCAGGTTCAGCCTGGCCCGAACAATCAGCGGCTCCAGCCGCTCGATGGCATAAACCTCGTCGGTCAGTTGCGCCAGCACCGTCGCCTGGTAGC
>JAVFAT010000256.1:0-3041 GCA_034002385.1 Azospira sp.
AGCGCGAGGTGAAGCGCCGGGAAATCGCCGCGAAAGAGGCACAGCGTCCGCTCCACGAAGCGGAACAGCGGGCGCAGGGGGAGCTTTATCGTAGCGAGGAGGCCCGCCGCGCCGAGGCGCGCGCAGCAAGGATCGCCGACAAGGAACGCCAGGCCGCCGAGAACCGGCAGAAACTGGCCGAAGAGCAGGCGAAGCGGGAAAGAAAGCTGGAAGCACAGAAGCAGAAGGAGGCGAAGGCGGCCGAAAAGCGGCAGCGACGCGAGGCGAAGGCGGCCGAGCGCGCGGCGCGTCAAGCCGAAAAAGAGGCCGCGGCTAGTCGTTGAAACGGATGTCGCCGGCCTGCTGCGGCCGGTAGCCCCGCTTGCCGGCGTAGAAGGCGCCGATACGTTCGAGGTCGGCCGCGCGCTCGCCCGAGAGGGTGATCCATTCGCCGATGCCGATCGTCTTCGTGCCGTAGTCGATGAAGGCCAGGCCGAGCGGCACGTCGGCGGCAAGCGCCAGCCGGTAGAAGCCGGATTTCCAGTGTGCCGTCTTCCGGCGCGTCCCTTCCGGCGCGATGGCGAGGTGAAAGCCGTCGCGACGGCGGAACTCATCGCCGATCTGGTCGATGAAACCGCCGGCGCTGGCGCGATCGAGCGGCACGCCGCCCCAGCGCCGGAACAGCCCGCCGAGCGGGTTTTCGAACATTTCCTTCTTCGCCACCCAGTGCAGGGGAAAGCCGGTGGCGAAGCGCCACAGCATGGTCAGCGGGAAATCCCAGTTCGAGGTGTGCGGATAGCCGATGACCACCGTCTTTGTCGACGGCGGCGGCACGAGGACGATGCGCCAGCCGAACAGCCGCAGCAGTCGCGCGCAGAAGCGGGCCGCGCCCCCAGCCGTATCCGCGCCCGCGCTCATGCCGTCTTGCCGTCTTGCCGTCTTGCCGTTTTATTCCAGGCCCTGGCTGGCCAGGTATTCCTCGTAGTCGCCGCGATAGTCAATGACGCGGCCGTCCTTGATTTCCCAGATGCGCGTGGCCAGCGACGAGACGAACTCGCGGTCGTGCGAGACGAAGATCAGCGTGCCCTTGAATTTTTCGAGCGCGGTGTTCAGCGACTCGATCGATTCCATGTCGAGGTGGTTGGTCGGCTCGTCCATCAAGAGCACGTTCGGTTTCATCAGCATCAGGCTGCCGAACAGCATGCGCCCCTGCTCGCCGCCGGAGATCACGCGTACCGCCTTCTTCACCTCGTCGCCGGAGAAGAGGAGCCGCCCGAGCGTGCCGCGGATCAGCGTCTCGACGTCCTCGCCCTCGTAGCCGCCCATACGCACGTATTCGGCGATCCAGTCGGTGAGCGGCGTGTCGGCGTCGAACAGCGCGGCGTGGTCCTGCGCGAAGTAGCCGGGCTTGGCCTTCTCCGCCCACTTGATGGTGCCCTTGCTCGGCGTCAGGTCGCCGGCGAGACAGCGCAAGAGCGTCGTCTTGCCGACGCCGTTCTCGCCGATGATGGCGATGCGGTCACCGGCGTCCACCGTTGCCGTGAAGTTGGCGAAGAGCTGGCTGCCACCCTCGAAGGCGTGGCTGACGCCGTCGAGTTCGACGGCCTGGCGGTGCAGCTTTTCCTTGTCGTCGTACTCGAAGCGGATCCACGGGTACTGGCGCGACGAGGGCTTTATGTCTTCCGGCTTGATCTTGTCGATCAGCTTCAGGCGGCTGGTCGCCTGCTTGGCCTTCGAGGCGTTGGCCGAGAAGCGGCGGACGAAGGTCTGCAGCTCGGCGATGCGCTCCTTGGCCTTGGCGTTGGCATTGGCCTGCCGCTCGCGCGCCTGCGTCGACGCTTCCATGTAGTCGTCGTAGTTGCCCGGGTAGATGGTGACCTTGCCGTAGTCGAGGTCGGCCATGTGCGTGCACACCTGGTTCAGGAAGTGGCGGTCGTGCGAGATGATGATCATCGTCGACTCGCGGTTGTTGAGCACGTCTTCCAGCCAGCGGATGGTGTTGATGTCGAGGTTGTTGGTCGGCTCGTCGAGCAGCAGGATGTCCGGGTTGGCAAACAGCGCCTGCACCAGCAGCACGCGCAGCTTCCAGCCCGGCGCCACTTCGCTCATCGGGCCGTTGTGGCGCTCGATGGGGATGCCGACGCCAAGCAGCAGTTCGCCGGCGCGGGCTTCCGCCGTGTAGCCGTCGTACTCGGCAAACTTCGCTTCGAGTTCGGCGGCGTGCATGTAGTCGTCCTCGGTCGCCTCCGGGTTGGCGTAGATCGCGTCGCGCTCGCTCATGCAGGCCCACATCTCGGCGTGGCCCATCAGCACCACGTCGAGCACGCGCTGGTCTTCGTAGGCGAACTGATCCTGGCGCAGGTAGGCCATGCGCTCGTGCTTCTCTTTCGAGACGTTGCCGGCCGACGGTTCGATGATGCCGCAGAGGATCTTCATCAGCGTCGACTTGCCGGCACCGTTGGCGCCGATCAGGCCGTAGCGGTTGCCCTCGCCGAACTTGGCGTTAACGTTTTCGAAGAGGGGCTTGGCCCCGAACTGCTGGGTGATGTTAGCGGCGACGAGCACGGCGGAATCCTGAAGAATGTGCGCTGGAAAATGAGGGCGGGGAACGGCGGCGGCGGGCGCGGCAACCGGGGCCGGAGCGCGGAAGGTACGGAACGGCGGGGGACGGCAGACGGCGGGGCCGGAAAGCGACGAGGGCGGCACGCGCCGCCCCCGGAGGATGCTTTACGGCCGCACCGGAATCACTTGCTGGCGCCGAGCTGCGGCTTGCCGCGCTGGTGGCACTCGGCAGCGTAGATCGCCTTGCGCACGCCCTTGGTGTTGTTGCGGTACAGACGCTTGGCGGCCTTGGAAAGGCAGCGGCGCTCCAGCGAGGAGCGGCGGTCGCGGTTGGAAGTGGAAGCCATGGTCGAACTCCGTGATCGTTGAATGTTTGACGCAGAAGCTGCGCCGATGGAATCGTCGTTGTCGTGTGCTTGCCGTGGCAGCACGCTTGCAGTCATGCCACACCCACCTGCTGCAACAGGCCACGGCAAAAATACCGAACCGGGGATTGTAGC
>JAVFAT010000257.1:0-3038 GCA_034002385.1 Azospira sp.
GGATTTTACTCCGCCACGCGCCAACGTGCCCGCCCGCGCCCCTGTGATAGGCTTTTTGCCCACCATTCCCGCTTCCGGAGGTTCCCATGCCCGCCCCGCTCGTCGTCGCCCGCCACGCCGGAACCGATCTCGCGCTCTTGCCCGCGCTCGCCAACCGCCACGGCCTGATCACCGGCGCCACCGGCACCGGCAAGACGATCACGCTGCAGGTGCTGGCCGAACGCTTCTCGGCCATCGGCGTGCCGGTGTTCATGGCCGACGTCAAGGGCGACCTCTCCGGCATCGCCGCCACCGGCACCGAATCGGCGAAGCTCGCCGAACGGCTGAAGATGCTCGGCGTCGAGGACTGGGCGCCGGCGAAGTTTCCGGTCGCCTTCTGGGACGTCTTCGGCGAATCCGGCCACCCGGTGCGGGCGACGATCTCCGACATGGGGCCGATCCTGCTCGCCCGGCTGCTCAACCTCAACGACACGCAGGCCGGCGTGCTGCAACTGGTGTTCAAGATCGCCGACGACCAGGGCCTGCTGCTGCTCGACCTCAAGGACCTGCGCGCGATGGTGCAGCACGTCGGCGACAACGCGAAGAACTTCACCACCGAATACGGCAACGTCTCGGCGGCCTCCATCGGCGCCATCCAGCGCGGCCTGCTGACGCTTGGCGAACAGGGCGGCGACGTTTTCTTCGGCGAGCCGATGCTCGACATCGCCGACCTGATGCAGACCGTCGACGGCAAAGGGGTCATCAACATCCTTGCCGCCGACAAGCTGATGGCCAGCCCGCGCCTCTATTCCACCTTCCTGCTCTGGCTGCTGGCCGAGCTGTTCGAGCAGCTGCCGGAAGTCGGCGATGTCGACAAGCCGAAGCTGGTCTTCTTCTTCGACGAGGCGCACCTGCTCTTCAACGAGGCGCCGCCGGCGCTGCTGGAGAAGATCGAGCAGGTGGTGCGGCTGATCCGCTCGAAGGGCGTCGGCGTCTATTTCGTCTCGCAGAACCCGCTCGACGTGCCGGACAAGGTACTTGGCCAGCTCGGCAACCGCGTGCAGCACGCGCTCAGGGCCTTCACGCCGCGCGACCAGAAGGCGGTGAAGACCGCCGCCGAAACGCTGCGCGCCAACCCGGCCTTCGATGCGGCAGCGGTCATCACCGAACTGGGCGTCGGCGAGGCGCTGGTCTCCTTCCTCGACGAGAAGGGGCGGCCGACCGTCGTCGAGCGCGCCTTCGTGCTGCCGCCGGCCTCGCGCATCGGCCCGCTGTCGGCCGCCGAACGCCAGGCGGCGATCCGCGCTTCGCTGGTCTACGGCGTCTACGAGCAGGCGGCGGATCGTGAATCGGCCTACGAAAAACTGCGGGCGCGCAGTGAGGAGACGGCAGCACCGGAAGCATCGGCCGGCGACAAGGCGACGGACGGCGGCACCACATCGTCGGGCGGCGTGCTCGGTGAAATGCTCTTCGGCCGCACCGGCCCGCGCGGCGGCAAGACCGACGGACTGGTGCAGACGATGGCGAAGACGGTGGCGCGCACCATCGGCTCGCAGGTCGGCCGCGAGATCATGCGCGGCGTGCTCGGTTCGCTGCTCGGCGGAAAGAAGAAATAGGCAGAAATGCTAGAATTCGCGCCTTTCCGCCCCGCCACCATGAACCTGACGATCAACGGCGAACGCCGCGAATTCACGGAATTCTCCGCCGCGCCGACCGTGGCCGAGCTGCTCGAACGGCTCGACCTCGCCGGCAAGCGCATCGCCGTCGAGCAAAACGGCGAGATCGTGCCGAAGAGCCTGCACGGCAAAACCAGGCTGGCCGACGGCGACCGGCTGGAAATCGTCGTCGCCGTCGGCGGCGGCTAGCACCTCAAGGAGCATTGACATGGATCGGCCCGACACCTTCGTCATCGCCGGCAAGACCTACGCCTCGCGTCTTCTCGTCGGCACCGGCAAATACAGGGATTTCACCGAAACACAGGCGGCGATCGCCGCTTCCGGCGCCGAAATCGTCACCGTTGCCATCCGCCGCACCAACATCGGCCAGGACCCGGGCCAGCCGAACCTGCTCGACGCCATCCCGCCGTCGAAATACACCATCCTGCCGAACACCGCCGGCTGCTACACGGCCGACGACGCGGTGCGCACGCTGCGTCTTGCCCGCGAGCTGCTCGACGGCCACGCGCTGGTGAAACTCGAAGTGCTCGGCGACCCGACCAACCTGTTCCCGAACATGCCGGAAACGCTGAAGGCGGCCGAGACGCTGGTGAAGGAAGGCTTCCAGGTGATGGTCTACTGCGCCGACGATCCGATCCAGGCGAAGATGCTCGAAGAGATCGGCTGCGTCGCGATCATGCCGCTGGCCTCGCTGATCGGCTCCGGCATGGGCATCGTGAACCCGTGGAACCTGCGCCTCATCATCGACAACGCGAAGGTGCCGGTACTGGTCGACGCCGGCGTCGGCACCGCGTCGGACGCGGCGATCGCCATGGAGCTGGGCTGCGACGGCGTGCTGATGAACACGGCGATTGCCCACGCGAAGAATCCGGTGCTGATGGCCTCGGCGATGAAGAAGGCGGTCGAGGCCGGCCGCGAGGCCTTCCTCGCCGGCCGTATGCCGAGGAAGCTCTATTCGGCCGACCCGTCGTCGCCGACCTCCGGACTGATCGGCAGCTGAACGTGACAAGCGAAGAAAAAGACCTGGGTGCCTCCTCCTTCGGGGAGGAAGGCGTCTACACCGCCGGCGAGTCTGCCAACACTCACGGCCACATCCGCAGCTTCGTGCTGCGCCAGGGGCGCGTCTCGAACGCGCAGCAGCGCTACTACGACGAGATGATGCCGAAGATCGGCATCCCCTACACGGCGGCGCCGCTCGACCTCGACGCGGTTTTCGGCAGAGCGGCGCCGAAGATCCTCGAAATCGGCTGCGGCATGGGCGAGACCACTGCCGCCATCGCCGCCGCGCACCCGGAAAACGACTACCTCGGGCTGGAAGTCCATGCGCCCGGCGTCGGCAGCCTGTGCAAGCTGATCGCCGAGGGCAACATTGCCAACCTGCGC
>JAVFAT010000258.1:0-3034 GCA_034002385.1 Azospira sp.
GGCTGCGGTCTTCTTCGCTGCAGGTTTTGCTGCCGGCTTCGCTGCAGTTTTCCGGGCAGCCGGCTTGGCTGCGGCCTTGGTCGCCGGCTTCTTTGCCACCGGCTTTGCCGCGGCCTTCTTCGCTGCCGGTTTGGCGGTGGCTTTCTTCGCTACCGGCTTGGTGGCGGCCTTCTTTGCCACCGGCTTGGCTGCGGCCTTGGTCACGGGTTTCTTGGCGGCGACCGTTTTCTTTGCGGCGGGCTTGGCGGCGGTTTTCTTCGCCACCGGTTTTGCGGCGACCTTGGCCGCCGGCTTCTTCGCGGCGGCGACCTTCTTCGCGGCCGGCTTGGCAGCGGGAGCGGCCTTCTTCACGACGGGCTTCTTCGCGGCCGGTTTGGCGGCGGCCTTGGGGGCCGCCTTCTTTGCCGCCGGTTTTGCAGCGGGCTTCTTCGCACTGGTTGCCATGGACATGACTCCTTCTATCGATTCGAGGGAAAGTTGATTACGTTTTTTGAGAACGCAAAAAAGCGATCCGTCTGCGATAGCCCGGACCATTCGACCGCCGCGCCTTGCGCGAACCGGTTGAATTCAGCAGCGGCGTCTGCCGCAATTCGGAAGCGTCCGCCGGTATCCGTGCAGCGAAGCGGTGCGCACGATGCGCAGTGGCTTCGGGGGAAAACGGGCGGGAAGGAAAGCGGGGGAGAGGCGGGAGCGGCTGTCGGGGAAGCCGCGAAAAAAGGGGGGGGGCGAAGACGGCAGAGGCGGTGAGAGCGGAAGAGGCGGGAGCAGAGGGAGGGGTGAAAAAAGAGGATGGGAAGACCGACTTCCGACCCTGCGTCGGCAGCCCCTGCGATCGTTTGCGCGCTTGATGTCGCTTCAGTCTCATCGCCTTCCTGTTCGCGGGGATGTCGGCAACGACGACCATCCCCTCTCCAAAACCCGCTCCTGGCGGCCTTTTCGGCGGGACATACTAGATGTTGTGCCGCCCTTGCGAATTGGCACTAATTCTAGTAGTTGCCGATTTGTCATGCAAGAAGTTTTCTTTCGCCGGATGTCAACCCCCGGCTGAAAGTGTTGCAGTCGCGCGTCATTCGCGGCGAGAGCGCCGCTCAGTGCGGGATGCAATCGGGGAGGCGCGACCAGTCGAAGCAGGGGCCGGGGTCGGTTTTCCTGCCGGGTGAAATCTCGCTGTGGCCAGCGATTCCGGCAAGCGGATAGTGGCGGTGGAGCGTGTTGGTCAGCGTGTTCAGCGAAGCGTACTGCGCATCGGCGAAGGGTTTCGTATCGCAGCCTTCGAGTTCGATGCCGATGGAAAAATCATTGCAGCGTTCGCGCCCGCGCCAGCACGAAAGGCCGGCGTGCCAGGCGCGCGCGTTGCACGAGACGAACTGGATCGTTTCGCCGTCACGGCGGATCAGGAAGTGCGCGGAAACGCGCAGCGTGGCGATCTGCGCGAAGTACGGGTGGCGCTCGGTGCGGAGCCTGTTGGTGAAGAAGTCGAGGATGTCGTCGCTGCCGAATTCGTCGGGCGGCAGGCTGATGGAGTGGATCACCAGCAGCGTCGGCGCCTCCCCCGCAGGGCGTGCGTCGAAGTTCGGCGAGGGCAGGTGCCGGATGCCGGCGAGCCATCCTTCGGCGTCGATCTCGCCGGGCTTCATTCGTCGATGCCCAGGCGCTCGATGCGATAGCGCAGCGAGCGGAAGGTGACGCCGAGCAGGCGGGCGGCGGCCGTGCGGTTGCCGCCGGTTCTGGTCAGCGCGTCGACAATGGCGGCGCGTTCGATGCGGTTGAGCGTGTCGTCCAGCGTCTCGCCGGCGCGCGGCACCGGAGCTTCGTCGCCGGCAATTCCGGCATCGGGCGCGAGTTGCAGGTCGGCCGTGCCGATCCGGTCGCCGGTGGAGAGTGCCATCGCGCGTTCGAGGATGTTCTCCAGTTCGCGCACGTTGCCGGGAAAGGCATAGGCGGAAAGTTCGCGCATCGCTGCCGGCTCGACCTCGACCTTGCTTCCGGCAATGCGTGCGAGCAGTGCCGCGACGAGCACCGGGATGTCCTCGCGCCGCTCGCGCAGCGGCGGCATCCTCAGTTCGATGACGTTCAGGCGGTAGTAGAGATCCTGGCGGAAGGCGCCGGATTCGACGCACTCGCGCAGGTTGCGGTGGGTCGCGGAGATGATGCGCACGTCCACCGGCGTTTCGTTGGTGCAGCCGACCTTGCGCACGCGCTTTTCCTGGATCGCGCGCAGCAGCTTGACCTGCATGGCGAGCGGCAGATCGGCCACTTCGTCGAGGAATAGCGTGCCGCCGTCCGCGGCCTGGAAGAAGCCGTCGCGGTCGGCGTCGGCGCCGGTGAATGCGCCTTTGCGATAACCGAAGAATTCACTCTCGACCAGGGTTTCCGGAATGGCGCCGCAGTTCACCGGCACGAAAGGTGCGGATGCCCGCGCGCTGCGCGCGTGGATCAGCCGGGCCGCCAGTTCCTTGCCGCTGCCCGACTCGCCTGAGATGTAGACCGGCGCCTGGCTGCGCGCCAGCTTCTCTATCGTCTCGCGCACGGAAGCGATGGCTGCCGACTCGCCGATCAGGGGCTGGCTGGATTGGGTGCCGCCGTCCGCCGCCGGCAGGTCGAGCGCCGACTTCACCAGCGTGCGCAGTTGATCGAGCGCCACCGGCTTCGCCAGATAGTCGAAGGCGCCGGCCTTCAGGGCGGCGACTGCGTTTTCCGTGCTGCCGAAGGCGGTGATGACGGCTACCGGCGTTTCCGGACTGCGCTCGGCGACCAGGCGAACGATCTCCAGCCCCTCGCCGTCCGGCAGCCGCATGTCGGTGAGACACAACTGGTAGCGCTGGGCTTCGAGGCAGGCGCGCGCTTCGGCGACGGAGCCGGCGCAATCGGCGGCCAGCCCCATGCGCGAGAGCGTCAGGTCGAGCAGTTCGCGGATGTCCGCTTCGTCGTCAACCACCAGTACGCGGCGCAGTTCTCCGCGTCCCCCGCGTTCATTCCTGCCGGAGGTCACGATCCGTTCCTCCCGGGAGTAGGAAATGCCCGCCCGGCGCAT
>JAVFAT010000259.1:0-3032 GCA_034002385.1 Azospira sp.
CATCGCTCTGCCAGAAATTCTCCGGCACGAGGAAGAAACTGCCGACGGCAACGAGCACCAGCGCCAGCGCGACAAACACCCGCGCATCGTCACGGCGCTGTGCCTGGCCGGGTTGCGGCATCACTGCCGAAGCGTTTTGCGGCAGGTCGAGGCGCACCGGCGGAGGCGCCGGCACGTCGATATCGCTCAGCAGCTCGTCCGTATTCATTCGCACGACGCGCGCATAGTTGCGCACAAAGCCGCGAACGAAGGCGTGGCCGGGCAGCTTCGCCCAGTCGCCGGCCTCCAGCGCCTCGATCTGGCGCGACGACAGTTTGAGCGCGGCGGCTATGTCGCCGATGCTCATGTCGAGCGCAAGTCGCGCCTCGCGCAGCCGCTCGCCGACACCGGGCCGTTGCGCAGCGACTGTTTCCGTCGCTTCCGCCGCTTCCACTGTTTCCGTCATGCCGGCCGTTTCCGCCGCATTTCCGGGAATCCCGGCATTCCCGGCATTCCCGGCATTCCCGGCATCCGCCGTATTTTCCCTGTCCGCCGAATCTGCCGTATCCATCGTGCCCACGGCCTCCTCGGCGCCCTCCCCTGTACGAAGCTCAGTCATTCGTAGTTTCCCTTGAGCATTTCCTGATATTCCTTCGATGCGGGAAAGCGACGGCGCAGTTGCGCGGCGTAGCTCATCTCGCTTTCCCGGTTGCCGAGCCGACGCTCGATGCGCACGCCGAGCCAGAGCGCCTCGGCATCCGGTTCGGCACGCCCCGCCAGTTCGACGAGGCGGGTGCGGGCGGCGTCGAAGAGGCCGGCACGATAGTCGAGTTCGGCAAGCTGCACCAGCACCACCGGATTGCCGCCGCTCAGGCGGTAGGCCTCGTTGAGGTAGCCACGGGCGAGGTCGAGCTGCCCCATGCGCAGGGCGCACTGGCCGGCGTTGAGGTGGGCACGCTCGGGCGTCGGGTACAGGGGGTTGCGCAAGGCCCGCTCGAACTGCGGCATGGCCTCCTTGCCGCGCTCGTTCTGGCAGAGGAACCAGCCGTAGTTGTTGGCGATTTCGGGGTCGTCCGGCGCGTGCCGCAGGGCCGCACGGAAATTGTCTTCGGCGTGCACCGGCTCCTTCAGGAAATGATGCACCAGGGCGCGCATGCCGTAGGCCGGGCCGTAGGCCGGGTCGATATGGATGGCGACGGTCAGTTCCTCCATCGCCACCGGAATGTTGCCATTCTGGAAATAGAGTGCGCCGAGTTCGGTATGCACCCTGGCCCGGCTGCGCGGATCCTTCACCGTCCGCTCGCTGCGCGGAGCGGGCTGGGCGGCGGCATCCTCGGCGCCCTGCGCGGCGGCAGGCGGCAGGACGGCGAGCAGCGCGGCGGCAAGGGAGCAGCGGAAAAGGAAGGCGATCATGATCCGGCCTCGTGCAGTTCGATGATGCGGTGCGCCGCACGCCGCGTCCGGTCGAGCACCTGCCCGGCCAGCTGGCCGCAGGCGGCGTCGATGTCGTCACCGCGCGTCTTGCGCGTCGTGGTGACGATGCCGGCGTCGATCAGGATGCCGGCGAAGCGGCGGATCCGTTCCGGCTGCGAGCGCAGGTACGGCGAGCCGGGGAACGGGTTGAACGGAATCAGGTTGAACTTGCACGGCACGTCGCGGGTCAGCGCGAGCAGCTGCCGGGCGTGCGCGTCGGAGTCGTTCACCCCGTCGAGCATCACGTATTCGAAGGTGACGAAGTCGCGCGGCGCCTTTTCCAGGTAGCGCCGGCAGGCGGCCATCAGTTCGGCCAGCGGGTACTTCCGGTTGATCGGCACCAGTTCGTCGCGCAGCGCGTCGTTCGGCGCGTGCAGCGAAACGGCGAGCGCCACCGGGCACTCGTCGCGCAGGCGATCCATCGCCGGCACCAGGCCGGAGGTGGACACGGTGACGCGCCGCCGCGACAGGCCGTAGGCGTTGTCGTCGAGCATCAGGCGCAACGCGGTGACGGTGTTCTCGAAATTGGCCAGCGGCTCGCCCATGCCCATCAGCACGACGTTGCTGATGATACGGTCGCCCTTGGGATCGGCGCCGAGCGCGCGGTTGGCCTGCCACAGCTGGCCGATGATCTCGGCCACGGTCAGGTTGCGGTTGAAACCCTGCTTGCCGGTCGAGCAGAAGCTGCAGTCGAGCGCGCAACCGGCCTGCGTCGACACGCACAGCGTGCCGCGGTCGTCCTCGGGGATGAACACGGTTTCGACGGCGTTGCCGCCGCCGACGTCGATCAGGAACTTGCGCGTGCCGTCGTCGGACAGCCTGTCCGAGACGACCGCCGGCGGCGCCACAACCGCCGTCGCCCTGAGCTTTTCCCGCAGGCTCTTGGCGAGGTCGGTCATCGCGTCGAAGTCGCTCTGCCCGAAACGATGCATCCAGCGCAGCACCTGGCGCGCGCGGAACGGCTTTTCGCCGTTCGCGGCGAACCAGGCAGTCAGGCCTTCGGCATCGAAATCGAGCAGGTTGGTCAACATCAGCAAGGAGTCAGGAGTGAGGAGAGAGGAGCGGGGTGAAGTGGGTTCTCCTCACGCCTTGCTCCTCAGGCCTCACCGGGCTGCAATCAGCGGCCGGAGTAGGTGTTCATGCCCGGGAAGAAGAAAGCCACTTCCACGGCAGCGGTTTCCGGGGCGTCGGAGCCATGAACGGCATTGGCGTCGATCGACTCGGCGAAGTCGGCGCGGATGGTGCCCTTCTCGGCCTTCTTCGGGTCGGTGGCGCCCATCAGCTCGCGGTTCTTGGCGATGGCGTTCTCGCCTTCGAGGCACTGGATCATCACCGGGCCGGAGGTCATGAACTCGACCAGATCCTTGAAGAACGGACGCTCCTTGTGCACGGCGTAGAACTGGCCGGCTTCCTGGGCCGACAGCCAGGTCATGCGGGCAGCGATGACCTTCAGGCCGGCGGCTTCGAAACGGGCGTAGATCTGGCCGATCACGTTCTTCTTGACGGCGTCCGGCTTGATGATGGAAAGGGTGCGTTCGATGGCCATGCTAAAACTCCAGAATACAAGGGGTTAGTAAAGG
>JAVFAT010000260.1:0-3018 GCA_034002385.1 Azospira sp.
CTTCGGAAAGATGTCGTCGTGGCCGCCGTGCAGATAGACCAGCGGCTCCTTGCCGGCATCGACCAGTTCGCCGTCGGAATCGGTGACGTTGTAGTCGAGCGTGACGACGGTGTTCTTCACTACTTCAGTATTCATCAGTGCAGTTCCTTTACCGCGCGCAGAACTTCCAGCGCGTGGCCCTTGGCGTTCACTCCGTACAGCGCATGGCGGAGCACGCCACGTTCATCGATGATGAAGGTCGAACGGACGATGCCCTGCCGGCGAACGCCGTCCACTTCCTTCACCTGCCAGACACCGTACTTCCTGCATACCTCGCCCTCGGTGTCGGAGAGCAGGCGAACCGAAATGCCGTGTTCGTCGCGGAACTCGGCATGACGTATGCAATCATCGCGGTTGATTCCCATCACGACGCAACCGTGGCGCAGGAACGCATCCTCGTGATCGGAAAAATCGGTCGCCTCCAGCGTGCAGTGCGGCGTACCGTCCTTCGGGTAAAAGAAGAGGATCAGCTTGTGCTTGCCGACAAAGCTCGACGTATCGACCGGCTCCATGTCGGCATCGGGCAGAACGAAGGTGGGTGCGGCTTGTCCTGTCTTCAGCATCTCGCCTCCTTGCGGACACGCCTTCGCAGCCGCTGCGGCCCGAAGGTCGCTCGATTCTACACACACTTTTTCGGCGCCGACTACCGGCTTCCGCACGAAATCAACGAAGCTGCCGTTGAAACTGCGTTGTAACCAATTGCGGGGCGGACGCGGCAAGCCTATGATGAAATCCGCCGGATCGCTTCCAGGAGAAGGGTTTGCCGGCATACAAAAAAACAAACGAGCGCGCTCGCCAGCGCAAAAGCGGGCGCGCCGATCTACGGAGGTGTCATTAATGATCTGGTTCGATAACCTGAGCCTGCGCGGCAAGCTGGCAATCAACTTTTTCGTCAGCGGCGGCGTGCTCGTCGCTGCCATCGTTTTCTGCATTCTCCAGATCCGCTCGATCGGCGAGGGCACTGCGGAGATCGCGCAGAAACGCCTGCCGGCCGTTCAGGTCGCCGCCGAAATCAGCCAGCTGCGCCTGCGCTACCGCGTGCGCAGCCTCGAATACATGCAGCCCGGCACCGACGCCGAGAAGGCAAAAATCGAGAAATCGCTCGGCGAACTGGACACGCTGCTCGGCGACGCCTTCAAGCGTTACGAGCCGTTCATCGTCGGCGCCGAGGAGCGCGGAATCTTTACCGAAGCCGTGGCGGCGTCTGCCGCCTACCGTGCGACGGTGAATGAAGCCGTCGCCCTCGCCAAGGCCTCGCGGATGGACGAGGCACAGGAACTGCGCAAGACCGCCTGGGTGAAGGAAGCAAACCGCGTCCGCGACCAGACCGACGCGCTGCAGAAGCTGAACCGGAGCAATGCCGAGGCGATCGCCAAAAGCGCGGCCGCCGATGCCGAATCGGCGATACGCGGCAGCATCGTCGCGCTGGCGACCGGCGTCGCCCTCGCCTTCATCATCACCTTCCTGATTTCCAGACGGCTGTCGTCGCGCCTCGAACAGACGGTCGCGGCGGCACGCCGCATCGCCGGCCGCGATCTCGCCAGTGCGCTGCCGCCTGCGCGCCAGGACGAAATCGGCAAGCTGGCCGGGGCAATGGGCGACATGCAGGCCGCCCTGCGCGATGCGATGCGCGAAACCGCCGGCAGCGCCAGCGCCATCCTCAACGCCTCGCGCCACCTCAACGACGCCGTGCAGCAGATCGATCATTCGGCCACGGTGCAGACCACGGCGGCCTCGGCCATTGCCGCCAACGTCGAGGAACTCACGGTATCGATCAACGTTGTCGCCAGCAACACCAGCGAAGCGGCAAAGCTCGCCGAAGCGTCCGATGCGCAGGCCGGGGACGGCCACCAGGCCATCGGGCAGCTGATCGGACAGATTACCGAGGTGGCCGGCATGGTGCGCAGCGGCGCCGAACAGATCGCCCTGCTGAAGGATGAATCGGAAAAGATTTCCGCCATTGTTGCCGTCATCCGGGACATCGCCGACCAGACCAACCTGCTTGCGCTCAACGCCGCCATCGAAGCGGCACGCGCCGGCGAACAGGGGCGCGGCTTCGCCGTCGTCGCCGACGAGGTGAGAAAGCTTTCGGAACGCACCGCGCTTGCCACCAACGAAATCGCGCAAATGGTCGGCGCCATCCAGCAGGCAACCGGCCAGGTCGTAAACGAAGTCGAACGCAGCGTGCGACAGGTCGATGGCAGCGTCACCTACGCCGAACAGGCCGGCGACGCGATCGCCCGCCTGCGCGAGATCGCGCAGCGGGTTGCCGAACTGATCGGCGACGTGGACGTGGCCCTGCGCGAGCAGTCCGCCGCCTCCACCGAAGTCGCCCGCAAGATCGAGGACATCGCCGCGCAGTCCGAGGAAGCGAGCGCCGTCGCCCGCCAGACCTCGGCAGCGGCGGACTCCCTCGACACCACGGCGCACGACATGCAGTCGCTCGTCGCCCGTTTCCGCATCACTTGATCACCGCCCGCACTTTGCAAAACCCCGAAAGGAAGCCACGCATGTTTCCCCGCCGTTTCCCCAGTTTCGCAAGCCGCCGCTTTGCTTCGCTGTGCCTTCCCGCGCTGTGCCTGGCCATGATCGGCAGCGCCAGCGCCGGCACCACCATCGATCTTGCCGCCGAGGCCAGCCGGCCGGCGGCAAACGACCTCGCCCGCGCCACCGTCTTCGCCGAAGCCGTCGGCAGCGCGCCGGGTGAAGCGGCGAAGCGCGTCAATGCGCTGGTCGCCGACGCGCTGGCGACGGCGAAAGGCTATGCGCCAGTGAAGACGCAAAGCGCCGGCACGCATACCTATCCGGTTCGCGCCCGCGAGGGCAACCGGATCGAAAGCTGGCGGATGCGTTCAGAGATCGCGCTCGAATCCACCGACATCGCGGCGCTCTCCGAACTGCTCGGCAAGTTGCAGACGAAGCTCGGCGTCTCCGACGTTTCGCTGATGCCCTCGCCGCAAACGCGCGAGAAGGCGGAAA
>JAVFAT010000261.1:0-3001 GCA_034002385.1 Azospira sp.
CCTGAAACGAACGAGAAACGGAAAAGTTCCAGCGGCGCGGCAATCAGTAGGCGAGCTTGAACCTGAGAAGTTCTTCCTTGCTGATCTCGGCCGGCCGCTTCATGGTCCAGGCCTTCTTGCCGACCCAGCGTTTGAACAGCTTGAGATTGGCCTGCCGCTCCTCTTCGCTGCGACCGAGCTCGCGGTACATGTTGCCCGGCTTGCCGTTCGCCGTGTTGCTGCCGTCGTCCAGACGGCGCATCAGGGCGCCGGTATCCGGCCAGGAGGCGAAGAAGGCGAGATCGGCATAAGTATCCATGCGCGGCCCCTTGTCGTCCGCTTCATAGCGTTTGCGATCTTCCTCGAAGTCGCCGAGATAAGGCGCATCGCTGCCGTGGCAACGCTCGCACCTGTCGAGCCACAGCGGCCGGATGTGCTCGCGGTAGGTGATTTCGTCCGCTCCGGCCCCGACCACGAAAAGCCCGAGCGCGCAGGCCGCAAACACTTTTTTCACGATTCTTTCCTCGCTCAGTAATTCATCTGTCCAATGGTACCTTCGCGCCGCCCCTCAATCCCGGTGCAAGCGCTCGAACGCCGACGGCCCGACCGGCTGTGCCATCAACAATCGGGCCAGGCGTTCGCGCTGCGTTGCGTCGAGCAATTCGCGTTCGCGCAGCAACTGGGCGACGACCAGTCGCTGCTGCTCATCCTGCAGACGGGAAATGGCGGCGCGTTCGGCATCGATGCGGGCGAGGTCGGGCGCGTCGGAAAATATCCCGGCGATCATCCGGTCGCGGTGAGCGCGTACCGCGTCGGCACCGCCAGCGAGACGGGCAAGAAAATCCGCTTCCGCTGCGTGCCATTCACGCAGCTGGCGCGCGTCCAGTCCGAGATGCTGCGGCAGGCTCGGCGCAGTTTCGGTAACGGTCAGGCTGCGCCAGGCGACGGCGGCAAAGACCCCGACGTTGACCAGCAACGAGAACGCGAGGAGAAAAATCAGGAACTTCGGGGCCAGAAACCCTGGGCACGGGGACTTCGCTTTCATTCGGTGATCTCCTTCGTATAGCAGGCGTCCGAGCCGATGCAGATGCTGCCCGGCGGCATCGGATCGAAGACGCGCATGGCGCTGACCAGCATCGGCGGTTCGGCGTCGGCACGATCGCCGGGCAGGGCCGATCCCATGCCGATGCCGAGCGCCAGCGAAGCGGCGGCGGCAAGCCCCGCCGGCAGCCAGGCCAGCCGGCCGAACCAGCCGGCCGGCGGCGTCCGGCGCGCTGCCGGCGACGAGCGGCGAGCGCTTGCCGCCAGCCTTTCCTCAACGAGGCCGGAGAGGTCGAAACCGGGCGCATCGGCGGGCAGCGCACCGAAAGCGGCGGAAAGATCGCGCAGCGCGGCGAGTTGCGCGGCGCAGGCCGGACAGTCGGCGAGATGCGTCTCCAGCCGCCGTCGCGCGGATTCATCGAGTTCGCCATCGAGCCAGGCAGACAGGCTTTCAATATCCGGTTGGTGCTCGGCGGGTCGGTGTTCAGCCATTGTGCTTCTCCCCGGCATGGTGTCGGAAACGGTCGAGCGCGGCGGCGCGGGCGCGAGCCAGGCGCGATTTGACGGTGCCCTCGTTCACGCCCAGCGCCGCCGCGATCTCGGCATAGCTCATGTCTTCCAGCTCGCGCAGCAGCAGCACCTCGCGCTGCTCCGCGGGCAGCTCGCGCAGGACCCGGTCGAGCAGCGCGATGCGGCGGCGGTCATCGAGCCGCTCCTCCGGGCGCGGCGCCGGGTCGGGCCAGGCCGCCTCGCCGTCGGCCGGCGCCAGTTCATCGAAGGCGACGAAACCGAGCGCCTGACGCCGGCGCAGCAGATCGAGGGCTGCGTTGCGTGCGATGCGGAACAGCCAGGCGCGGAACGGCGCTTCCGGCTGCCAGGAAGGCAGCGACTGGAAGACCTTGACGAAGGTGTCCTGGGTAAGCTCCAGAGCTTCGTCGCGGTTGCCGACCAGGCGCAGCAGGAAACGGAAAACGCCATCCTGATGACGGCGCACGAGCACGGAGAAGGCCCGCCGGTCGCCGGCACGCGCCCGTGCGAGAACGTCGCCGTCATCCGCATCGTTTTCCGTCCGCTCCTCGAATGTCACTTCCCGCGCACCTTTTCTCCCGGCCAGCGTCGATTCTGCCGTAGTCATCTGCTGGTCGTACGGTGAACAACGAACGGCGGCGGGAAAAGTTCCGTCGTCCCTCGGAATCGTCCCGGTTTTTCACCGGCGGCGGTGCTGTATGCGCACGCTTTTTTAGCGATCTGATGAGGGTGCTGGGGGGCTATCACTCTGCCGTGATTGGGGCACAAGCCGGGGAGATAGTCGCTCTGCTGCTTCTCTTTTACGGCACTTGGCTTCTGCCGGGCGTTTGTGTTTTTTTACCGCTGTGTTCCGCGCCCGACGCGCGGGCGTACTTTCTTTTGCTTCGCCAAAAGAAAGTAGCCAAAGAAAAGGCGACCCTGGGTCGGTGGCCCCTTCGGGGCTTCCCTGCGCTACTCGGGCAGTCGGGCGGCTGGCGGAACTCGGCCCTGCGGGCCACAGACAACGCCCGCCGACTTCTCCCGACTGTCCGGCGTTGCGCGGCACCTCGCAAGGGGTTGGCACACCGGGGGTTGCGATGAGGGGGGCGGGAAGGAATGAGCTTTGACGGGGAGCGGACGACCGTTTTCAGGGACAAGGGCCTGGGCCTCTGAAGGAGCCAAAGCATTGATGCTCCGAGCGCACAGAGTGCAGCGATTTCCCGGAGGAAAGAAAACCGGGAAAAACAACCCTGCCCGCAAGCCGTTCCGCTCCTCCCCCTTCCCCCTTGTGAAGCGCCGAGCAACGCAGAAGGGCCGGGGGATGTCGGCTGGCGTTGTCTGAGGCCCGAAGGGCCGAGTTCAGCCAGCCGCCCGGCCCTTCGAGTAGCGCAGGGCAGTCGGCGTAGCCGACCGCGCAACCAGGGTCGCCTTTTCTTTGGCTACTTTCTTTTGGCGAAGCAAAAGAAAGTACGCC
>JAVFAT010000262.1:0-2993 GCA_034002385.1 Azospira sp.
CGGCGCCGCGGTAGAGCTCGGTGTGTCCCTTCTGCCGGCCGAAGCCCTTGACCTCGGTGACGGTCAGGCCGTTGACGCCGATTTCGGAAATCGCTTCGCGCACTTCGTCGAGCTTGAAGGGTTTGATGATGGCTTCGATCTTTTTCATGGCGGAAGTCTCCGGTGGTGGGCGGGTATCGTATCAAAAGCGCGCATCGGAAGCGGCGCTCAGAATTCGTCGGCGTAGCGGTTGGTGATCGGGTAGCGCCAGTCCCTGCCGAAGCCCCGCTGCGTCACGCGGATGCCGACCGGCGCCTGCCGGCGCTTGTATTCGGCGAGCCGCAGCAGGCGCACGACGCGGCGCACGTCGGCTTCGGCATGGCCCCGGGCGATGATTGCGCGCGGACTCTCGTCGCGCTCCATGTAGGCGGCGATGATGGCGTCCAGCGTGTCGTAGGGCGGCAGGTTGTCCTGGTCGGTCTGGTCGGGCCTGAGTTCGGCCGAGGGCGGCCGCGTGATGATGCGCTCGGGAATGATTTCCCGCTCGCGGTTCACCCAGCGCGCCAGCCGGTAGACGAGGGTCTTGAAGACGTCCTTCAGCACCGCGAAGCCGCCGGCCATGTCGCCGTACAGCGTGCAGTAGCCGACCGCCATCTCCGACTTGTTGCCGGTGGTCAGCACCAGCGCGCCGCTGCGGTTGGAGAGCGCCATCAGGATGTTGCCGCGAATGCGCGCCTGGACGTTCTCTTCGGTGGTGTCGCCGACGGCCGGCGGCGCGTCGGCGAGACCGTCCGCCAGCAGGTTCGCATAGGTGCGCATCGCCGGTTCGATGCCGATTTCGTCGTAGCGCACGCCGAGTGTCCGTACCATGCGCCGCGAATCCTCGATGCTGATCGCGGCGGTGTAGGGCGAGGGCATCATCACCGCGCGCACCTTGTCGGCGCCGAGCGCATCGACGGCGACGGCCAGCGTCAGCGCCGAGTCGACGCCACCGGACATGCCGATGATGGCGCCCGGAAAACCGTTCTTGCCGATGTAGTCGCGCACGCCGAGCACCAGCGCGGCGTAGACCTGCGCTTCCAGCGTCAGCGGCTCGGCCAGCGTGCCCGGCAGCAGCCGGCCGTCGGCGAAGTCGATGACGGCGAGGGCCTCGGCGAACTGCGGCAGGTGGCAGCTTTCGCGGCCGTCGACGTCGAGCGCGAAGGAGGCGCCGTCGAAGACCAGTTCGTCCTGCCCGCCGACCAGATTGGCGTAGATCGCCGGCATTCCGGTGTCGGCGACCCGCTGTCGCAGCACGGCGACGCGCTCTCCCGACTTGTCGAGATGGTAGGGCGATGCGTTCAGCACCAGCAGCAGTTCGGCGCCCGCCGCGCGCGCGGCCTCGGCGGCGCCTTCTTCCCAGACGTCGGCGCAGATGTTGATGCCGCAGCGCACGCCCCGCACCGTTACCACGCAGGGCGCGTCGCCGGCGCTGAAGTAGCGTTCCTCGTCGAAGACCTCGTAGTTCGGCAAGGTGCGCTTGCGGTAGGTGGCGACGCGCTGTCCGCCGGCAAACAGGGTTGCCGCGTTGTAGCGGCGGCCGTCGCGTTCCTCGGGGTGGCCCACGAGAAGGGCGATGTGTTGCGATGCCGTGGCAAGCGCAGCGAGTTCGCGTTCGCAGGCCCGGTAAAAGTCGGGACGCAGCAGCAGATCTTCGGGCGGGTAGCCGCAGAGTGCCAGTTCAGGCGTCAGCAGGAGGTCGGCGCCGGCCGCGTGCGCGCGCCGGGCGAGGTCGACGATTTTCGCCGCATTGCCGGCGAGATCGCCGACGGTGGCGTTGAACTGGGCGATGGCGATCTTGAGCATGGACGGACTCCGTGCGAAAAAAAGGGCGCCGGCGGCGCCCCTCTGGAAACGGGTCGGACGAGTGGCCGACGGGCCATCGGCGCGCTCGTCAGAACGCCGGCTTGACCTTCGCGTCCTCGTAGCGGCGCGCGCCTTCCATGATTTCCTTCTTGGCTTCCTCGCTGCCGAACCAGCCGTCGATGGTGACGAACTTGCCCGGTTCGAGGTCCTTGTAGTGCGCGAAGAAGTGGGAGATCTGGTCGAGCGTGATCTGCGGCAGGTCGCGCGGACTCTCGACGTTGCGGTACATCGTGGTCAGCTTGTCGACCGGCACGGCCAGCACCTTGGCATCGGCACCGGCTTCGTCGGTCATGGCCAGCATGCCGACCGGGCGGCAGCGCACGACGACGCCCGGCGGCAGCGCGAACTGGGTGACGACCAGCACGTCGACCGGATCGCCGTCGCCGGCGATGGTGTGCGGGATGTAGCCGTAGTTGCACGGGTAGTGCATCGTCGTGCCCATGAAGCGATCGACGAAGATGGCGCCGCTGTCCTTGTCGACCTCGTACTTCACCGGGTCGGAGTGCGCCGGAATCTCGATGATGACGTTGAAGTCGTTGGGGAGGGATTTGCCGGAGGGAACGCTGTTGAGGGCCATGTCGTTTTTTCCTGGAAGATTCCATACCGAAGGGGCGTAATTATACTGGAAATCAACCCGGCGAACTCCTGCTGGCGAGGATTCGCGTGTGCTCGCCGCCCGCCGCGCGAGCCGGTGATTCCGGCTGGCGATGCGGTACAGAACGGCGACGCTCCGGGAGCGGGCGAGGGTGGAAAGGAAACGTGTGGGAGCGGGGGATTGCGTGGTCGAGTGAGTGGGCGATGGAAAGGAAGGAAAAGAGCCAGGAGGCGTCCGAATGGAGGCGAAACGAGTTGAAAAGGGGGTTGACAGCCTTGGGGGGATGAATAAATAATGCGAAACATTCTCATTAACTATGTAGCACTGTTCAACGCAGCCTTACGGACATTGACCTAATGGAAACGCTCACCCGGATGCCGACGACCCCGGATACGCCCTCTCCGCCGCCGCTCGCCTGCCTGCCTCCGCGCTTCGACAGCGGTCAGTTGCTTGGCAGCCACCGCGTGATAGAGATCGAGCACGGCGGCTCGCGCTCCATGCTGCGCGTGACCAT
>JAVFAT010000263.1:0-2990 GCA_034002385.1 Azospira sp.
AAGGCGCGGCCAACCGTCGTCACGGCGGCACCGGCCTCGGGCTGGCCATCGTCAGGGAGTTCGCCGAGTTGCACGGCGGCACGGCCGACGTGACCGAAGCGCCTGGCGGCGGCGCCCTGTTCGCCGTGCGCCTGCCGCTCAGGGCGCCGGCCGGCACGACCCTGCACGACACGGCGAGCCGCATCGACCCGGTCATCGACCGACAGGCGGTCGATGAACTGGCCGCACCCGTTGCGACGGAGGGCGCCGGCAGCGCCGCCTCTCCCGAGGCGCCGCTGGTGCTGGTGGTGGAAGACAACGCCGACATGAATGCCTTCATCGCCGATACGCTGCGCCCGCGCTATCGCGTCGCCAGTGCGCGCGACGGTCATGCCGGGCTGGAGCAGGCCGTCGCCCTTCGCCCCGACCTGATCCTCGTCGATGTGATGATGCCGTTGATGAGCGGCGACGCGATGGTGCTGGAACTACGCCGGCATGCCGAACTCGCCGACGTACCCATCGTCATGCTCACCGCCAAGACCGACGACCAGCTGCGCGTGAAGTTGCTCGAGGCCGGCGTGCAGGATTGCCTCAACAAGCCCTTCGCCGTCGACGAACTGCTGGCGCGCGTGGGCGGCCTGCTGGCCGGCCGGCGGCGCACGGATGAGCAGCTGCGGGAAATCGAGGCACGCTTCGAGGCGACCTTCGAGCAGGCGGCGGTGGGTATGGTGCAGATGGCGCCGGATGGCCATTTCCTGCGCGTCAACCGCAAACTGTGCGAATTTCTGGGCTACCCGCCGGACGGAATGCTGGCGCTGACTTTCCGCGACATCACCCATGCCGACGATCTGGCAATCAGCATCGATCAAGTGAAGCGCATGCTGACCGGCGAAGTCGACAGTTTTTCTCTGGAAAAACGCTATCTGCATCGGAATGGCCAGTTTGTCTGGGGCAGCGTCTCGGCCTCCGTGGTGCGGCGGGAAGACGGTACGCCCGACTACGTCATTGCGGTGGTCGAGGACATTTCGGCGCGCAAGGCGGCCGAGAGCGAGTTGAAGCGCCGCAACGAGGAACTGGAGCGCTTCGACCGCGCCTCGGTCGGCCGCGAACTGGAGATGATCCGGCTCAAGCGGCAGGTGAATGAACTGGCTGCGGAACTGGGCCGGCCGGCGCCCTTCGACCTGTCCTTCACCGATGATGCAGGGAAGGGGACGCCGGCATGAAGACGCGCTCGCTGGCCTCCTTCCTGACGCGGCTGATCTGGCTGTGCATGGCGCCGTTGCTGCTGCTCGCCCTGTGGCTGTCCTGGGACAGCTTGCAGAAGCAGGAGGCGAAGCACCGGCGCGAGGGCGCCAACCTCGCCCACAATTTCGCGGCCAGCATCGACCAGCACCTGCGGGCGCGCATCAGCGCGCTCAACATGCTGGCGATTTCGCCGCTCGCCGACGACCCGCGCCGCTGGCCGGAGCTCTATGCCGAGGCGCAGGGCTTCAGGGAAAGCTTCGGCCTGCATGTCATCTTCGCCGACCACGGGCGGCGGATGCTGTTCAACACGCGCCAGCCCTATGGCGCGAAGCTGCCGCACCTGCCCGACTCGAAAGGCAAGACCGCGGCGCCGCTGGCGCTCGAAACCGGCCAGCCGCAGGTCGGCGATATCGTCATCGGCCCGATGGCAAAGATTCCGCTGGTCGCCATCGCCGTACCGGTGCTCAGGCCGGGCAAGCCGACACGACTCATGCTGAGCATCTTCGAAACCGCACAGCTTCAGCAGCGCCTCGACGGGCTCGCCCTGCCGGAAGGCTGGTCGATCGCGTTGCAGGATGGCACCGGGGCCGACATCGCGCGGCGCTCGCCGGCCGGCTTCGATGCGGCCCGCGACGTGGATGACGACCATCGCTTCGTCGTCCGCTCCGAACTGTCGCCTTGGTCGGTGCGGCTGGAAATTCCGCGCGACAGCCACCGGGACACCTATTTCGTATCGTTCGCCCTGCTCGCCGCGGGCCTCATCCTCGCTACGCTGCTCGGCGTGCTGGGCGGCACGCTGGCCAGCCGTCGTCTGGGTCGGCAGGTACAGGCGCTTGCCGCCCCGCCCGGGCTGGCGTTGCCGCCGCTGCGGATTGCCGAGATCGCCGCGGCACACGCGCAGCTGATGACGGCGGAAGCCGACCGGCGCGAGAGCGAGGAGCGCTACCGCCGGCTGTTCGACCTTGCGCCCTTGTCGCTCGCATTGATTGCCGACGATGGCCGCGTCCTGATGCTCAACGCGCGCTTCAGGACGGAATTGGGCTACACGCCGGAGGATCTGCCCAATGCCGATGCCTGGTTCGAACGCGCCTACCCCGATCCGGCGCTCCGGGCGCGGGCGCAGACCACCTGGCAGCGCGCCGCCGCCGGGGAAGATATCGATCCGCGGCAATATCGGGTTGCTTGCAAGGATGGCAGCGAACGCGACATGCTCATCTCCACGGTCCCGCAACCGGAGGGCAAGCTGGCCGTGTTCATCGACATTACGGAACAGAAGCAGGCCGAGCAGGCACTTGCTGCCGCGCTGACCGAGCAGAACCAGGCCCGGCTCGCCACGCTGAACCAGATGGAGGATGCCAACACGGCCCGCCGGCAGGCCGAGACCAGCGCCGAGCGCATACGCCTGCTCGCCGGGGTCGTCGAGCGCATCGCCGCCGTGCATGACTTCGCCGCCCTCATGAACGTGGTGCGCCCAGCCGTGCGACGGCTGACCGGCGCCGACGGCGCCACGCTGGTGCTCAATGACAACGGTTGCTGTTTCTACGCCGACGAGGACGCCATCGGTCCGCTGTGGAAGGGGCAACGCTTCCCGCTGGAAAGCTGCATTTCCGGCTGGGTCATGCTGCATGGCGAGGCGGCGGTGATCGAGGATATCTATGCCGATGAGCGCATCCCGCACGAGGCCTACCGGCCCACCTTCGTCAAGAGCCTGGTGATGGTGCCGGTCGGCCGCAACGGGCCGGTCGCGGCGATCGGCGCCTACTGGG
>JAVFAT010000264.1:0-2983 GCA_034002385.1 Azospira sp.
TTGCAGAAGTTGATCATCTCCTGGTAAATGCGGGCGAAGGTCGATTCCGGCATGACGCACTTGCTGTCGTACTGCTTGCCGTCGGAACCCCACATCTTGCCGCCGGCACGGATCATCGCCGGCATGGAAGCGTCGACGATGATGTCGTTGGGCGAGTGGAAGTTGGTGATGCCCTTGGCCGAGTCGACCATCGCCAGCTCCGGGCGATGCTCGTGGCAGGCATGCAGGTCACGGATGATCTCGTCGTGCTTCGATTCCGGCAGCGTCTTGATCTTCTCGTAGAGGTCGACCATGCCGTTGTTCACGTTGATGCCGAGTTCGTCGAACAGCTTGCCGTGCTTCTCGAAGGCGTCCTTGTAGTAGATCCTGACGCAGTGCCCGAAGACAATCGGGTGCGAGACCTTCATCATCGTCGCCTTGACGTGCAGCGAGAAGAGGATGCCGGCCTGGCGGCAGTCTTCCAGCTCCTTCTCGTAGAACGCGCACAGCGCCTTCTTGCTCATGAACATCGAGTCGATGATCTCGCCTTCGAGCAACGACACCTTCGGCTTCAGCACGACGGTCTTGCCACTCCTGGTGACCAGTTCCATGCGCACGTCGCGCGCCTTGCCCAGCGTCATCGACTTCTCACCATGGTAGAAATCGCCGCCGTGCATGTGCGATACGTGCGTCTGCGACCACTGTTTCCACTCACCCATCGAATGCGGATGCTTCTTCGCGTAATTCTTGACGGCGCCCGGAGCACGACGATCGGAGTTGCCCTCGCGCAGCACGGGGTTGACGGCACTGCCGATGCACTTGCCGTAGCGGGCGCGGATCGCCTTCTCCTCGTCGTTCGCCGGATTTTCCGGGAAGTCGGGGATCTTGTAGCCCTTGTCCTGAAGCTCCTTGACGCAGGCTTTCAGCTGCGCGACGGAGGCGCTGATGTTCGGCAGCTTGATGATGTTGGTGTCCGGCAGCAGGCACTTCTTGCCCAATTCGGCCAGTGTGTTCGGAACGCGCTGTTCCTCGGTCAGGCATTCCGGAAATTCGGCGAGAACGCGCGCGGCGACGGAGATGTCGGCCTTCTCGACCGCGATTCCGGCCGGCTCGGTAAAGCGACGGATGATCGGCAGGAAGGCATAGGTCGCCAGCAGCGGCGCCTCGTCGGTGAGCGTGTAGATGATTTTGGAATTGCCAGCAGCCATGCGACCCCCCTTAACAGCGAAACAGGATTGAACATAGTGAAACGGTGGCCGCGATTTTACACTGCCCGCGCTTTCACCACACTTACGCGCGGCAAATCCTTCCCCGATTTTCATGAAACCGGCCTTGCCGCCCCTCTTGCCGCATCCCGGTGGCCGGCATTGCGGCCGGTATTGCGGGCCGCGCCCCGTCCTGGCCCATGCCCCGGCTCGTGCCGCGTACCCGCACATGCTCCGGCAGCCACACCTGCGCAACCTCGGCCTGGCCCGTCCCGAGGCGACCGATACCCCGCCGGCGACCGATGACCGCCGCCGGTTCAGAACAGCTCGATCTTCTTTCCCTGCGCTTTCGGGGTCTTCGGCGCAAGCAGGGATTTTTCGTATTCGCTCTCGGCCTTCACCATCGCCATGCCCTCGGGCTGGGTGATCGGGTTCTTCCGGCAGAAGGCATCGCCGGTCAGCGGATCGAAAACCACCTTGCGCGACCAGGGGCCGCCGAAGTCGAAGGCGATGAGCGGCACCCGCTCGCGCTCCAGCCATTCGCGCGCGAACTCGGCGTTGCGCTCGCCGATGGCCATCTGGATCGAATTCACCACGTTGCCGCCGCCGAAAGCCTTGGCGACGAGGCGTTCGGGCGAGGCGCCCTTGGCGTACATGGCGTTGCGCAGCACTTCCATCGCGTAGTCGCCGTTCAGCACGATGTCTTCGTCGACAAGCCGGCCGCTGGCACGGCTAGGCAGCAGGAAGTGATTCATGCCGGCGAGCCTCAGCCGGGGGTCGTAGAAGCAGACGGCAACGCAGGAACCGAGCAATGTGGCGAGGGGCCGTTCGGTCTGCACCGCCCAGCCGCCGGGATTGATGTTCAGTGCCAGACGTTCGAGTTCGCGCGCCGGGCGCCCCGTTCCGGTTCGCGCGGAAGGATCAGCGGCCATAGGCGATGATTTCCTGCGGGATGCGGTCGAGCGGCACGATCCTGTCCACGCCGCCGAGGTCGATGGCCACCTTGGGCATACCGAACACCACGCAGGTCGATTCGTCTTCGGCCACGGTCTGCGCGCCGGCGTCGTGCATCTCCTTCATGCCACGCGCGCCGTCATCGCCCATGCCGGTCATGATGACGCCGAGCGCGTTGCGGCCAGCAACCTGCGCCACCGAACGGAACAGCACATCGACCGACGGCTTGTGGCGATTCACCACCGGGCCGTCCCTGACCTCGACGTAATACTGCGCGCCGCTGCGCTTCAACATCATGTGGCGGCCGCCGGGCGCGATCAGCGCACGGCCGGGCAGCACGCGGTCGCCGTCCTTCGCCTCGCGCACTTCCACGGCGCAAAGGCCGTCGAGGCGCTCGGCGAACATGGCGGTGAACTTCTCGGGCATGTGCTGGACGATGACCATGCCGGTGGTGACGGCCGGCAGCCGGGTCAACACCGCTTCGAGCGCCTGCGTGCCGCCGGTCGAGGTGCCGATGGCGACGACCTTGTCGGTCGTCGCCGCCATCGCGCGCGTACCGGTATTCGCGGCAAGCATGGCGTCCGCCGAAAGCTTCGGCCGCAACCCGGCCGGCACGGCCGCGCCGGGCTGCACGCGGCGCATGTTGGCGCGTGCGGCGGCGCGCACGGCAGCGACGATGTCGTTGCCGCTCTCCTGCAGGAACTGCTTCACCCCCAGCTTCGGCTTGGTGATGATCGACAACGCACCGGCGGCGAGCGCCTCCATCGTCGTCGCCGCACCCTTCTCGGCGAGCGAGGAGCAGACGACGGTCGGCGTCGGGTGCTCGGCCATGATCTTCTTCAGGA
>JAVFAT010000265.1:0-2974 GCA_034002385.1 Azospira sp.
CTGGCGCAGCGCCGGCCTGCCGCCGCTTACCGTCGCCGTCAACCTTTCGTCGGCGCAGTTCCGCCAGCAGCATTTTGAGGAAACCGTCGCCGGTGTGCTGCAACTCTCCGGCCTGCCCGCCGAGCACCTCGAACTGGAGCTGACCGAGAGCATCGTCATGGCCGACGCCGAGGCCACCGTGCAGACGCTGCGCCGGCTGTCGGTGATGGGCGTGCAGCTGGCCATCGACGATTTCGGCACCGGCTATTCCAGCCTCTCGTACCTCAAGCGCTTCCCGATCGACAAGCTGAAGATCGACCGCAGCTTCGTCCGCGACATCGTCAGCGACGCCGACGACTGGGCGATTGCCAGCACCGTCATCTCGATGGGGCAGAGCCTGCGCCTGCAGGTCATTGCCGAGGGGGTGGAAACCGCGGAACAGCTCGAAATGCTGCGCAATCAGGGCTGCCATGCGGTTCAGGGCTTCCACTTCAGCAAACCGCTGCCGGCCGACGGTTTCGCCCGTCTCCTCGCCGCGCAGCCTTTCGTCGCCGTTTGAGCGACGCGCATCCGGTAGAAAGGAAAAGGGCATGGAGCAGGCAAGGATCAAGGTCGGCGGCATGAGTTGCCAGGGCTGCGTGAAGAACGTGGACGGCGTGCTGCGCGCGCTTCCCGGCGTCGGCGAAGCGCACGTCTCGCTGGAGGCGGGAGAGGCCGTCGTCAGCTATGATCCGGCCCGGGTCACGCTGGCGGCGCTGCGCGCTGCCATCGAGGATGCCGGCTTCGACGCGGCCTGAGTGCGCGCCGCCCGGATTCCCGCTTTTCTTTTCGAGGATACGATCATGAGCGACAGCGCAAGGCCTCCCGTCCGTCTGACCCAGCTTGCGCACGGCGGCGGTTGCGGCTGCAAGATTGCCCCCGGCGTGCTCGAAAGCCTGCTCGCCAGGTCGGCGCCGCCCTTCCTGCCGCCGCAACTCCTGGTCGGTGTCGAAACCGCGGACGATGCCGCCGTCTGGAAGTTGAACGACACGCAGGCCATCGTCGCCACCACCGATTTCTTCATGCCGGTGGTCGACGATCCCTACGATTTTGGCCGGATTGCCGCCACCAACGCCATTTCCGACGTGTACGCAATGGGCGGCACGCCGCTCTTCGCGCTGGCCATCGTCGGGATGCCGGTCAACACGCTCGATCCCGACAGCATCCGGCGCATCCTCGAAGGCGGCGAATCGATATGTGCCGAGGCGCGCATTCCGATCGCCGGTGGCCACACCATCGACTCGCAGGAACCGATCTACGGCCTCGTCGCCATCGGTCTGGTGCGCCCCGACCGCATCCGGCGCAACGTCGGCGCCCGGCCCGGCGACAAGCTGATTCTCGGCAAGGCGCTCGGCGTCGGCGTGTACTCCGCCGCCTTCAAGAAAGGCGTGCTGTCCGATTGCGAGTACGCGACCTTGATCGCCTCGACCACCCAGCTCAATACGCCCGGCCCGGCGTTCGCCTGCCTGGACGGCGTTCATGCGATGACCGACGTCACCGGCTTCGGGCTGGCCGGACACCTGCTCGAAATGTGCAAGGCTTCCCGCGTGGCGGCGAGCGTCGATTTCGATGCGCTGCCGCTCATGCCGGGGGTGCTCGACCACGTGCGCCAGGGCTTCGTCACCGGCGCCTCGACGCGCAACCTGCTGAGCTACGGCAGTCTGCTCACCGTCGCCGATCGCCTCGGCGAGGCCGAGCGGATGCTGCTCGCCGACCCGCAGACCAGCGGCGGCCTGCTTGTCTCCTGCGCGCCCGAAGTCGTCACCGAGGTGCTGTCGACCTTCCTGCAGCAGGGTTTCGACCACGCGACGGTAATCGGCGAGGTGATCGACGGGTTGCCGCGCGTGGTGGTCGGATGAGGGTTTCGCGCCGGCCGGCCTTGCCGTCGTTGTTCACACTGCCGCCATGATTCGCCGGGTCTCGCCCCGCCTTGCTGTCGTCCTTCTGCTCGGCGCGCTCTTCGCTGCCGTGGCCATTGGCCAGCAGTGGCGGCTCTTCGAGCGCGGCTGGTTCGCCGTCAAGGCGTGGCGCATGGCCGCCGAGTGGCAGCGGCATTCGCTGTGGCTGCCGGACTACGAAGTGGCGGTCGAAGCGTTGCCGCTGCCCGGTGTCGCGAACGTTTCGGCGCTGACCTATGACCCGGACCGGAAGACGCTCTTCACCGTCACCAACCAGAACCCCGAACTGATCGAACTCTCGCTCGACGGCGTCATGCTGCGCCGTATTCCGCTGTCCGGTTTCGGCGACGTCGAGGCTGTCGAATACATCGACCGCAACCGCTATGTCATCAGCGACGAACGCCGTCAGCGCATCTACAAGGTGCGTATCGACGACAGCACCGAACGGCTGGAGGCGGCCGACAGCAAGTATCTGACCATCGGCATCGGCCGCAGCGGCAACCGCGGGTTCGAGGGGCTGGCCTGGGATCCCCGGGGGCAGCGCCTGTTCGTCGCCAAGGAAAAACCGGTGCGCATCTACGAAATCCGCGGATTTCTGGCGATGGATCCGGCGGCAGGGAATCCATCGGCGGCAGGGTCGGCGCCCGCCATCGAGATCAGCGACGATCCGCAACGCGATCGCCGTCTTTTTGTACGCGACTTGTCGAGTTTGCAGTATCACCCCGGTTCCGGACATCTGCTCGCGCTTTCCCACGAATCTAAGCTGATTGTCGAACTCGACACCGCCGGCCGGCCGATCAGCACGCTGTCGCTCGTGCGCGGCCGTCATGGCCTGAAGGGAAGCGTGCCGCAGGCCGAGGGGGTGGCAATGGACACGGCCGGCACCCTCTATCTCGTCAGCGAGCCCAATCTTTTTTACGTGTTCAGGAAGCGCATCCGCTGAACGCTGTCAATCAGGCCGCAAACCGGCCGGAACCGCCAATGCCAAATCCTTGTGAATTGATGACGAAACGGCTGTTTCCAGTTCCGTTCCCGTCAAATCGTTGGTAGAGTCACTT
>JAVFAT010000266.1:0-2966 GCA_034002385.1 Azospira sp.
GTCGGCGCGGGCGACAACGCGCATGAGTTCGCCATGCTGGCAGCGCCGGATGCCCGCCGCATCACCTTGCTGGCACGCTCGCAGCCCCGGGCACAGAAGCGGCTGCGGGACGGACTTGCGCCACTACTGGCTTCGGGGCGCGGGGAGATCGTGGAAACGGCCAGCCTCGTCTCGCTCGCACAAGTCGGCAACCGGGTGCGTGCGGTGGTAGATTCGCCGGCCGGCAGGCGTAGCTTCGACGTCGACCGCATCGTCGTGCAAGCCGGCTATGCCGCCAATTCGGATGCGCTGCTGCCCGGGTTTTCGGATGACCTCCGTCGCCGCCTCCACACCGACTCGTCCGGGTATCTGTTCGCCGCGCCGGATCAGCGTACCGACTGCTTCGGCATCTATGCGGCAGGGGACATCTGCAATCCGCGTTTTCCCAGCGTGGTGGCGGCGATCGCGGCTGGCGCGGTAGCTGCGCGCAGTATTGAAATGGATTATCGAGAACGGCAATGAACAGCGAAACCTCAAACAACCTGCAGAAACTCTTCAAGCGCCTGACCGGCAATACCGGCCGTGCGATTGCCGACTACAACATGATCGAGGCCGGCGACACCGTGCTCGTCTGCGTTTCCGGCGGCAAGGATTCGTACACGCTGCTTTCCGTTCTGATGGCACTGCAGGAACGGGCGCCGGTGGACTTCAAGCTCGTGGCGATGAACCTCGACCAGAAACAGCCGGGTTTTCCCGAAGACGTGCTGCCCGGGTACTTCAGGAAGATCGGCGTCGATTTCCGCATCGTCGAGGCCGACACCTATTCGGTGGTCAAGGAGAAGATTCCCGAGGGCAAGACCACCTGCTCGCTGTGCTCGCGGCTGCGTCGCGGCATCATCTACCGTACGGCGAAGGAACTCGGCGCCAACAAGATCGCGCTTGGACACCACCGCGACGACATGGTGCACACGCTGTTCCTCAACCTCCTCTTCGGGGGCAAGATCAAGGCGATGCCGCCGAAGCTGGTCACCGACGACGGCGCGCACGTCGTCATCCGGCCGCTCGCCTACTGCGCCGAGTCCGACATCGCCCGCTTCGCGCGCGGCATGGAATACCCGATCATCCCGTGCAACCTGTGCGGCTCGCAGGAGAACATGCAGCGCCAGAAGATCCGCGAGATGATGCAGGACTGGGACCGTCGCTATCCGGGACGCACCGAGTCGGTGTTCACCGCGCTGCAAAACGTCGTGCCCTCGCACCTTGCCGATAACGCGCTGTTCGATTTTCGCGGCCTGAAACTTGGCGACGCGGTGGCCGAAGGCGACACCGCCTTCGACGGCCCGCAGTTCGGCGTCGAACTGAGCCTGCCGGAACCGTTCCCTGTGCCGGTGGCAACATCCTGACGGCCGTACCGTGCGAAGCGCGCCAGCGCGCTCTGCACGGGAGTTTCCGGCGGGGCCTGCCGCTCTCGCATGGCGGGCCTCACCGCTCGCCGCATTGCCGTTTTTCCCTGATCGTCGGGGCTTTTCCGCTTGTCGAAGCCTGCCTGTCCGCCAGACTTTTCCAGCCGTTCCATTCGCCGGACTTTCCGCTCGACAGGCTTTTTCAGCGTGCACCCCGTGGAAACAAAATGAAAAAGACCGGCCGCATGGCCGGTCTTTCAGTTTCGAGGCGCGCTCAATTTGCCGGAGCCGCCGGCGTCTGACATTTCTTGATGAAGCTGTTGCGGCTGGCGCCGGCGAGTTTTTTCTGGTCGGCCTGCGCCTCGCAGCCAGCGGGCGCGGGGCCGGAAGCCGCCGCCGGACCGCCGGACAGGCACGACTTCATGAACGCCTTGCGCTCGTCGCCGGCCTTGCCCTTGCTTTTCGCTTCGGCGTTGCAGGTTTTCATGCGCTCCCGCTGCGCCTTCTGGGCGGGCGAGGCTTCCTTCTTCACTTTCGGGGCTTCGGCCGCCTTGTTGCCATCGGCTGCGAAGGCGCCGCCGGCGACAAGCGCCAGGGAGAGCAGTGCGACTGAAAATTTCATGGGTCGATCCTCCTGTGTGGTTTGTACCGCCAGGCGATTATAAATCCACGTTATATGTCATCGTCAAGCAAGGCGTGCTGCTGCCGGGTGACGAACTCCTGCATGCTGTCGATACCGCGCAGCTGGAGGATGGTGTTGCGCACGGCGGCCTCCAGCAGCACCGCCAGATTGCGGCCGGCGGCAACGGGAATGACGACCTTGCGGATCGGCACGCCGAGGATTTCCTGCGTTTGCTCGTCGAGCGGCAGGCGCGGGGCATCGACGCCGGCAAGCGGCTTTTGCAGATGCACGATCAGCTTGAGCTTCATTTTCCGCCGTGAGGCGGTTTCGCCGAAGATGGTGCGGATGTTGAGGAGGCCGAGGCCGCGCACTTCGAGGTAATCGCGCAACATGCCGGGGCAACGGCCCTCGACGTCGGTCGGCGCCAGCCTGGCCAACTCGACGACGTCGTCGGCGACCAGTCCGTGGCCGCGCGAGATCAGTTCGAGCGCGAGTTCGGACTTGCCGACACCGGAATCGCCGGTGATCAGCACGCCCATGCCGAGCACGTCCATGAACACCCCGTGCACCGAGGTGGCGTCGGCAAGATGCCGGGCAAGATAGATGCGCAGCAGGTCGATTACCGCCGAGCAAGGCTTCGGACTGGTGAATAGCGGCGTACCGCTGCTTTCGCAGGCTTCGAGCACGAACGGCAGGGCTTCGAGGCCATCGGCGAAGATGAGGCCCGGCGGATTGTCGGCGATCAGTTCGGAAATCTGCGTCGTCAGGCGCTTGGAGCTGACGCGCTGCGCCCAGTCGTACTCGCTCTGGCCGATGACCTGGAGGCGATCGGGGTGGATCAGATTGAGGTGGCCGACGACATCGGCGCCGTAGTTGCCGGACGCCTTGAGCACCAGCTGGCGATCGGTGCCGATGGCGGCGATCCAGTTCAGTTGCAGCGTTTCGCGGTGGTCTTCATAGAG
>JAVFAT010000267.1:0-2948 GCA_034002385.1 Azospira sp.
GCGCTTCTCCCAGATCAGCGCCTCCAGCACCGGAAGGCACGGCTCCGGAGGCTCGATCAGGCTCATCCACAGCGGCAGCGCGGCGTCGAGCATGGTCGCGTCGCCGCGTGCGCGGCGGCTTTGCAGTGCGTAGCAGGAAAGTTCCTGATCGGGGGTGGCGAGCTTGCCGAATTCGGCGTCGAATTCGGCCCAGCGGCCGGCCTTGCCGAGCACCTTCAGCCAGTCGCCGCGCAGCTTCTCGGCGACGTAGCTGTGCTCGTGGCGGGCGAGGAAAGCGCCGGCCGCCGTTTCGTCGAAGCGGTCGGGCAGGCCGGCGGTGAGCCGCCAGTAGTCGAGCCAGGGCACCAGCTCATGGTCGCGCAGTTCGCCGGCAAGTCGATCGAAGCGTGCGTGATCGCCGGCACGCAGCGCCTCGCGCGCGGTGAGCACGCGCGGGTCCGCGTGCAGTGCGGGCGCGGCGACGAGGCTGGTGGCAAGAAGCAGGAGACTGCGGGCGGCAAGGCGGAAAAGGGTCATGTGATAAGCTGCGGAATTGGCCGAAACCCTTGTGCGACGGTGCATTGGGCGGTATCGACGAAGAGCGCGAGCATAGCACAGTGACGACCGACTCCCTTCCTCAAAACGACGCGGATCGCGTGTTCCGGAACAGCCTGCGGCGCGACATGATCGCCCGCCGGATGGCCTTGCCGGCGGCCAGGCACGCGGCGCTGTCGGCGGCCGTGCGCGACCGCCTGGCGGCAGTTTTCAGCGAGCTCGCCGGGGACGGAAGCGGGAATAAAAGCGGGAATAAAAGCGGGAATAGCAGCGGTAACGGAAGCGGGCAGGTCGTCGGCTTCTGCTGGCCGGTGCAGAACGAACCCGATCTGCGGCCTTTCATCGCCGGGTTGATTGCCGCCGGCTGCCGCGCCGTGCTGCCGGTGGTGCTGCGCCCCGGCGTGCCGCTTGCCTTCCGCGAGTGGTGGCCGGAGCAGCCGCTCGTGCCCGACCGCTACGGCATTCCGACGCCGACCGACGGCGATTTCCTGCATCCCGCTATCCTGCTCCTGCCGGTGAATGCCTTCGATGCCGGCAACCACCGGCTCGGCTACGGCGGCGGTTTCTTCGACCGCACGCTCGCAGCGCTTGCGCCGCGCCCGCTCGCCATCGGCGTCGGCTTCGACTTCCAGCGCGTCGCCAGCATCCGGCCGGCGGCGCACGATCTGCCGCTCGACGCGGTGGTGACCGAATCCGGTTGCCAGCGCATCCGCTGAACGCGGCAGCGGGGGCGGTGATGCGGGGGTGCAAGGCGGACGCTGTGGCGCCGGGCTGACGTGGCGAGGCGGGCGTGACGCGGAGAAAGGCCCGGTGCCGCGGCCCGGCCTGCTTTTCCGCAGCGAAGCATCGCCAGGCTTTGTGCCCGTGCGCTCCGGCGACGGAGTTTCCTCTTCAGGCTGCAGCGACGCCGGCCGCGAGACGGCGCAGTGCCTCGTCCAGCGTCGCAGCCGGGCAACCGAAATTCAGCCGCAGCCAGCCTGGTGCGCCGAAATCGGCGCCGTCTGAAAGGCACAGTCCGTGCGCTTCGAAATGCTGTTGCGGCTGTGCCCGTGCCAGGCCGCGTGCGTCGATCCAGGCGAGGCAGGTGGCTTCGACGTGCGTCATCGACAGCGGCGGCAGCGCGGCCACTGCCGCCTCGACGCGGTCGCGGTTGCGGCGGAGCACGGCGAGCAGCGCGCGGCGCCAGTCGTCGCCCTCGGCGAAAGCCGCCTCGCAGGCAACGTAGCCGAGCGCGTTTACGTGCGGCACGATGCCGGCCATGGCGCGTGTGAAGGCGCGGCGCAGACCGGCCTCGGGAATCACCGCAAAGGCGCAGCCGAGGCCCGGAATGTTGAAGGTCTTCGATGGCGCCATCAGCGTGATGCTGCGCGCGGCGAGATCGTCGCCGAGCGTTGCCCAGGGGCGGTGACGGCGTTCGTCGAGGATCAGGTCGCAGTGAATTTCGTCGGCGCAGACGACGATGTCGCGGCGGCGGCAGAAGTCGGCGAGCGCCGCCAGTTCGTCGTCGTCCCAGGCGCGGCCGACCGGGTTGTGCGGGTGGCAGAGCAGCAGCAGGCGAACGTCGTCGGGCGTTGCCGCCAGCGCCGGCCAGTCCCAGGTCCAGCGGCCGCCGTCGATGCGGAGCGGCACTGTCGCCAGCCGGCGTCCGGAAAAGTGCGGCGCCGACATGAACGGCGGATAGACCGGTGTCGCCGTCAGCACCGCGCCGTCAACGGCGCGGCAGGCGAGGTTGAGGCCGGTGACCAGCCCCGGCAGCCAGACCAGCCAGTCCGGCTCGATGCACCAGCCGTATTCGCCTTCGAGGTGGCTGCGGACGGCGGCGACGAGCGCCGCCGACGGTTCGGCGTAGCCGAAGACGCCATGTTCGATGCGCCGCTGCAAGGCGGCGAGCACCGCCGGCGGCGCTGCGAAATCCATGTCGGCGACCCACAGCGGTAGTGCGTCGCTGCCGGCCGTGCGATTCCATTTCAGCGAATCGCCGCCGCGGCGGTCGATGACCCGGTCGAAACCGGAAGGATCGTCGTCGCCCGCCACCGGCTCAGGCTTCCAGGTGCGAGTAGAGGACGGTCGACAGGTAGCGTTCGCCGAACGAGGGGATGACGACGACGGTCATCTTGCCGGCGTTTTCCGGCCGGCGCGCGACTTCCAGTGCGGCATGAACGGCGGCGCCCGACGAAATGCCGACGAGCAGCCCTTCCTCGGTCGCCATGCGGCGGGCGAGGGCGAAGGCGTGTTCGTTCCTGACGCGCACTACCTCATCGTAGATCGAGGTGTTCAGCACCTTCGGCACGAAGCCGGCGCCGATGCCCTGGATCGGGTGCGGCCCCTTCTCGCCACCGGAGAGTACCGGCGAGGCGTCGGGTTCGACGGCGATGATCTGCACGCCGGGCTTCTTCCCCTTCAGCACCTCGCCG
>JAVFAT010000268.1:0-2891 GCA_034002385.1 Azospira sp.
CGACGAGGAAGACGACGCGCTCCTTGAGCAGACGCGAATAGATGTCGTAGGCGCGCTCGCCGCGACCGCTCTGCTCGACCACCATCGGCACCAGGCCGAGCGCCTGCGGGTTCCAGTCGCTCTGCCAGTCCTGCATTCCGGCTCCGTGAATCATGCCTGCTTCTCCTCTCAAGCGTGGGTCAGGCGGCCTGCTGCTGGCCCATCAGTTCATCGAAAGCGACGGTCTTGTCGGACACCTTGGCATTGTCCATCACCCAGGCGACGACGTTGTCCTCGATGGCAACGCCTTCGATCTCTTGGAGGCGCTGGGGCTGGGCGTAGTACCAGCGCACCACCTCGTCGGGATGCTCGTAGCTCTGCGCCGCTTCCTCGACGATGGCCTTGACCTGCTCCGGCCGGGCGTGCAGTTCCTTTTCCTTGACCAGTTCGGCAAGCACGAGGCCGAGCGTGACGCGGCGCTTCGCCTGATCGGTGAACCACTCCGGCTGGATCGGCAGATCCTTGACCTTCATGCCGCGCTGCTCCATGTCGCGGCGGGCGTTTTCCATCAGGCGGTGGATTTCCATTTCGATCAGCGCGTTGGGCACGTCGATCGGGTTGAACTTGATGATGGCGTCCATCACCTGATCCTTGATCCGGCCCTGGATGCGCTTCTTCACCTCGCGCTGCAGGTTGCCGGAAATTTCTTCGCGCATCTTGGCGACGTCGCCGTCGCCAATGCCGAGCATCCGGGCGAATTCCTCATCGACTTCCGGCAGCACCGGGCCGCTGACCTTCTTCACGGTGATCTCGAACTGCACCGCCTGGCCGGCCAGATCCTTCGAGAAATAATCTTCCGGGAAGGTCAGGTCGAAGGTCTTCGTTTCGCCGGCCTTGAGACCCTCGACGGCAGTTTCGAAGTCGGGAAGCATCATGCCCTGGCCAAGCACGAAGGGGTAATCGGTAGCCTGACCGCCCTGGAACGGCTCGCCGTCCTTCTTGCCGAGGAAATCGATGACGACGCGGTCATCCTTCGCCGCGGCACGGTCGGCCGCCTCGTAGCGCACGCGCTGCTTGCGCAGGATGTCGATGGTCTTGTCGACCTCGGCCTCGCCGATTTCCAGTACCGGGCGCTCGATCTCGGCTGCGGACATGTCGCCCAGCGTGATTTCGGGATACACCTCGAAAACGGCGGAAAATTCGACGTGCGTCGCGTTTTCGGAATTTTTCGGCTCGATGCGCGGATAGCCGGCGACACGGAGCTTCTGCGCCACCACGGCCTCGCCGAAGGAACGGTCGAGCGCGGCATTGAGCGCCTCGTGGCGCGCCTGGTCGCCGTACTGCTGGCGCACGATGCTGGCCGGCACCTTGCCCGGACGGAAGCCCGGCATCTTGACGTTCTTGCCCATCTTCTTCAGGCGCGCATCGACATCCTTGTCGAGATCGGCGATGGCGACGGCGAGATCGATGCGGCGCTCCAGAGCGCTCGGGGCCGCTTGCTGGACGTTGGTGGTTTCGGCGTTCGTTTGCATAGAAAAACCCTGTTCTGGCACGAAGATGGAGTTGGAAGAATCCGGACGGGACAAGAAGCGGAAGCAAAACCTGAGCCGCGCCACCCCGGCTTCGCCGGCAAGGCGCCGCCGATGGCAGGCCGCGTCCGCTCAAGGATAAAGGGCGGCATATTAACACGCCGAACCGGCCCACGATCACCCCGCCCCGACGCGGATGGCGAGCCGCAGCTCCGGACGGCGCGCGAAGGCTGCCGACACCGGGCCTTCCCCTCACCGCCGACGGCGCCCCCCGCACCGCCTCACACCACTTCAGGTGGTTTCGCGCCGGGCGATCC
This sequence comes from Azospira sp., assembly GCA_034002385.1. Taxonomy (GTDB): domain Bacteria; phylum Pseudomonadota; class Gammaproteobacteria; order Burkholderiales; family Rhodocyclaceae; genus Proximibacter. The sequence continues at coordinate 1,826 of JAVFAT010000268.1, forward strand.
TCTACAATCCCGGCCATGCGGACGTGGCGGAATTGGTAGACGCACCAGATTTAGGTTCTGGCGCCCCTGGCGTGAGAGTTCGAGTCTCTCCGTCCGCACCATCGGACAATCCAAAAAAATCCGGCAAAAGCCTGAAAATCAGGCGAATGCGCGGCCGGCAAATGCGCAAGTCCTGCCCGATGAAGAATGATCGAAAAATGCCGGGCGCCCGGCACCAGGCTCAGGCGAAGACGTTCAGCCGCGTTCCGGTCTCGCCGCTTTCCGCCCCGCGGACACCGCCGCTGGCGTCGTAGGCGGCGATTGCGGGCGTTTCCGCCCCGGCGGCGGGTGATTCCCGGCCGCTCGTCTCGCCGCCCTGCCCGCCGCCCTGCCCCCTGCTTTCCCGCGCCATCTCCGTGCGCGCCTGCTGCTCCATCGACACGGCCTCGGCGGCCACGGCGTAGTCCTGCCCCGAAGGCTCGGCCGGCGCGAGCGCGGCAGCACGGATCTGGCGCGCCCTCTCGATGGTTTCTTCCGGTGTTCTCCCCGGCGAAGTGCTGATGCGCACCTCGCCACCGATGGCGTAGTTCACACCGTCCGGCCCGCGCTGGTAAGAGTAGGACGCGCCGCTGGCCAGGCCGGCTCCGGCGGCCATGTGCGCAGCCTCGTGGGCACGGACTTCCCGGTCACGCGCCTTGAGTTCCTTGACCTGGGCTTCTTCGTCCGGCGTCAGCGTCTTTCCCGCTCCGCCGGCACGCGCCGCCCCGCCGCTCCGGGCGCTGCCGCCGAACGGATCGTAGCTTGTCGTCGTCGATATGCCTGAAATGCTCATGGTGCGGAAGGTCAGATGTGCAGGGCACGCAGCATGGAAATCCGTGATGAACGTGGCGAACCCTTTGGAAGCATAGACCAGCCGGACGGGGAAATGAAATCCCTGACAATCGGCACGCTCGGTCGATTCTTCCGGAACATTTCAGTTTCAGGATGCCCATCGGCGCGCAAGAGCGCAGAAATCGCTTGCGCACGCACACGGGATCGTTTGCCGGCACGGCGCCGCCATCGGTGTGTCTCGTAGATCCTGCAAGCT
>JAVFAT010000269.1:0-2876 GCA_034002385.1 Azospira sp.
GCGCCTTCCCCAACGATTTCTCGCGCGAGAACCTCGCCGGCCGGCTCGACGAGCTGTATTCGGAAAAGGACGCGGAAACGCTGGAAGCGAACCCGATCGAGGTCAAGGTCGCCGGTCGCATGATGCTCAAGCGCGTGATGGGCAAGGCCAGCTTCGCCACCATCCAGGACATGTCCGGCCGCATCCAGCTCTACGTCGCCCGCGACGTGGTCGGCGAAGAGGCCTACGCCGACTTCAAGCACTGGGACCTCGGCGACATCCTCGGCGTCGTCGGCACGCTGATGAAGACGAAGACCGGCGAGCTGACGATCAAGGTCAACGAGATCCGCCTGCTCACCAAGTCGCTGCGCCCGCTGCCGGAGAAATTCCACGGTCTCACCGACACCGAGCAGAAGTACCGCCAGCGCTACCTCGACCTGATGACCAACGAGCAGTCGCGCTTCACCTTCGTCGCGCGCAGCCGCATGGTGCAGTCGATCCGCAACTACATGGTCAATCACGGCTTCCTCGAAGTCGAGACGCCGATGATGCACCCGATTCCCGGCGGCGCCTCGGCCAAGCCCTTCGTCACGCACCACAACGCGCTCGACATGGAGCTGTTCCTGCGCATCGCGCCGGAGCTGTACCTGAAGCGCCTGGTCGTCGGCGGCTTCGAGAAGGTCTTTGAGGTCAACCGCAACTTCCGCAACGAAGGCATCAGCCCGCGCCACAACCCCGAATTCACGATGATGGAGTTCTACGAGGCCTACCAGGACTACAAGGGCCTGATGGACTTCACCGAAGGCCTGCTCCGCCACGCCGCGCGCGAAGCGCTCGGCACCGAGGTCTTCGAATACCAGGGCCGCGTGCTCGACCTGTCCAAGCCGTTCGCCCGCCTGACCATCGTCGAGGCGATCCGCGCGCAGCACCCCGGTTTCTCGGAAGCCGAACTGGCCGACGAAGCCTTCCTGAAGGCCAAGATCAACGCCTTCGGCGAATCGGTCAAGCCGGGCGGCCTCGGCAGCCTGCAGCTGCAGCTGTTCGAAGCCTGCGCCGAAGCCGACCTGTGGGACCCGACCTTCATCATCGACTACCCGGTCGAGGTCTCGCCCTTGGCCCGCGCCTCGGACGCCGACCCGGAAATCACCGAGCGCTTCGAACTGTTCATCGTCGGCCGCGAGATCGCCAACGGCTTCTCCGAGCTGAACGACGCCGAAGACCAGGCCGCGCGCTTCCTGGCGCAGGCCAAGGCCAAGGAAGCCGGCGACGAGGAGGCGATGTACTACGACGCCGACTTCATCCGTGCCCTCGAATACGGCCTGCCACCGACCGGCGGCTGCGGCATCGGCATCGACCGTCTGGTCATGCTGCTGACCGATTCGCCGAACATCCGCGACGTCATCCTCTTCCCGCAGATGCGTCATGAGTAATGCGCGACAGCGCATTACTCATAAGTCCCTGTGGGGCGCCATGAGTGAGCGCGAAGCGTGAGCGAACAAGTCCCCTTGGGGGACGCCATGAGTAAATGCGCGGTAGCGCATTACTCGCAAGCCCCTGTGGGACGCCATAAGTGAGCGCGAAGCGCGAGCGAAAAACGCCTCTTGGCCGGGGACGCCGCGAACGGAATCGGCTGCGACTGCTCGCGCTTCGTTGCACGGCTCCCTGCACGGCCTCTCTAGGCACCCCGTAATGCTGCCATCCGGCGAATCGGCGTACCTCCTTCGCGGCGCCTCGCTTAAGCCGCCGCTCAATCCGGCAAACGCACAGGCCTTGCCATGATCGAGCCGGCCAAACTCTCCTTCACCGCCAACGGCACGCCGTACTCCGAGACCTACGGCGACGTCTACCACACCGCTGCCGGCGGCCTCGGCCAGGCACGGCACGTGTTCCTCGCCGGCAACGGCCTGCCGCAACGCTGGCAGGGCCGCGATCGCTTCGTCGTCGTCGAGACCGGCTTCGGGCTTGGCCTCAATTTCCTCGCCACCTGGCAGGCCTGGCGCGACGATGGAGAGCGCTGCGGTCGGCTGCATTTCGTCTCGGTCGAAAAGCACCCCTTCCGCGCCGACGACCTCGCCCGCCTCCACGCCGCGTGGCCGGAACTGGCCCCCCTCGCCGCCGAACTGCGCCGCGACTGGCCGCCGCTGGTCCCCGGCCTGCACCGCCTCTTTCTCGATCACGGCCGCGTCGTCCTCGACCTCGTTTTCGGCGACGCCACCGACTGTCTGCCGCAACTGAGCGCGCAGGCCGACGCCTTTTACCTCGACGGTTTCTCGCCGGCGAAGAACCCGGCACTGTGGAATGCGCCGCTGCTTGCCACGTTGTCGGCGCTCGCCGCCCCTGGCGCGACGCTAGCTACCTGGTCGGTCGCCAGCGGCGTGCGCGAGGCGCTCGCCGCGAACGGCTGGCAGCTGGAAAAGGCGCCCGGATTCTCCGGCAAGCGCGAGATGCTGCGCGGGGAGATGCCGGGCGCTGCTGCCACGCCCGCGCCGGCGAGCCACGACAGGCGCGCCATCGTCCTCGGCGCGGGGCTGGCCGGCAGCAGCGTCGCCAACCGGCTGGCCGCGCGCGGCTGGCGGGTGACGCTGATCGACGCCCTCGCCGGCCCTGGCGAAGGCGCCTCCGGCAACCGCGCCGGCGTGCTGCGGCCGCTGCCGGCGCGCGACGACAATGCGCTGGCACGGATCACCCGCGCCGGCTTCCTCGCCACCCGCCGCCACCTGCAGGCGCTGGACGACGCCGGCCTCGCCACCGGATTTGCCGACAGCGGCGGGCTGTGGGGCAAGACCGGCGTGCTGCATCTGGCCCGCGACGCGGTGCACGAGGCAACGCAGCGCCGCGTCGTCGCCGACCAGCGGCCGCCCGCCGATTACCTGCGTTTCGTCGAACGCGACGAAGCC
>JAVFAT010000270.1:0-2847 GCA_034002385.1 Azospira sp.
CGCCGAAGGGGCTGAAGGACGCCTGGGACAAGCTGCCGATGCTGAAGCAGGTGCTGTCGATGGCGCCGAAGCTGCGTTCCTCGGCACCGTGCCAGGACGTGGTCCGGGAAGGCAAGGACGTCGACCTCTCGCGCCTGCCGATCCAGCACTGCTGGCCGGGCGACGTGGCACCGCTGATCACCTGGGGGCTGACCATCACGCGCGGGCCGAACAAGTCCCGGCAGAACCTCGGCATCTACCGCCAGCAGCTGATTGGTCCGAACAAGCTGATCATGCGCTGGCTGGCGCATCGCGGCGGCGCCCTCGATTTCCGCGACCACTGCGCGAAGTTTCCCGGTCAGCCGTATCCGGTGGCGGTGGCCCTCGGCGCCGATCCGGCGACCATCCTCGGCGCCGTGACGCCGGTGCCGGATTCGCTCTCCGAATACCAGTTCGCCGGCCTGCTGCGCGGTTCGCGCACCGAACTGGTGAAATGCATCGGTTCCGACCTGCAGGTGCCGGCATCAAGCGAGATCGTCCTCGAAGGGGCAATTCACCCAACCGAGCACCCAACCGAGCATCCGGGCGAATACGAGACCGCGCTGGAAGGCCCCTATGGCGACCACACCGGCTATTACAACGAACAGGCGGCCTTCCCGGTATTCACCGTCGAGCGCATCACCATGCGCAAGAACCCGATCTACCACAGCACCTACACCGGCAAGCCGCCGGACGAGCCGGCGATGCTGGGCGTCGCGCTCAACGAGGTGTTCGTGCCGATCCTGCAGAAGCAGTTCCCCGAGATCGTCGACTTCTACCTGCCGCCGGAAGGCTGCTCGTACCGGCTGGCGACGGTCAGCATCAAAAAGCAGTACCCCGGCCACGCCAAGCGCGTGATGTTCGGCATCTGGAGTTTCCTGCGCCAGTTCATGTACACCAAGTTCATCATCGTGGTGGACGACGACATCGACGTGCGCGACTGGAAGGAAGTGATCTGGGCGATGACCACTCGCGTCGACGCCGCGCGCGATACGCTGATCGCCGAAAACACGCCGATCGACTACCTCGACTTCGCCTCGCCGGTGGCCGGGCTGGGCAGCAAGATGGGCATCGACGCCACCAACAAGTGGCCGGGCGAGACCGACCGCGAATGGGGGCGTACCATCGTCATGGACGACGCGGTGAAGCGCCGTGTCGATGCGCTGTGGCAGCAGCTCGGTTTGTAGGCGACAGGTGGCAGGCGCAGGTGCGCGGCGGATGGAAAACTTCCTCCGCTGACGTGGGTCTCTTGAGGCGTGGCCGGCAGTCCTCGCCCGGAAAGGAAAATGGTGGATGCGATGAATGACGATACCAATCTCGACGGTGCCCGCGCCTGGTGCCACGTCATCTATGCGCTGCACGCCTTCTCGGTGCTCACCGGCATCTTCGGCGCGGTCAGCGTCATCGGCGCCTTCCTCGTCGGCTGGCCGTCGATCATCGCCGTCATCCTCAATTACCTGAAGCGCGGCGACGTCGCCGGCACCTGGCTCGACAGCCATTTCCGCTGGCAGATACGCACCTTCTGGTTCGCCGCGCTGTGGGTGCTGGTCGCCATCGTGTTCGCCGTCACCATCGTCGGCCTGCTGCCGGCGCTGGTCATCGCCGGTGTCCTCACCGTCTGGCTGGTCTACCGCATCGTGCGCGGCTGGCTGTCCCTCAACGCCGGCCGGCCGATCGACCTTCCCGCCTGAACGCCGCCGGCACGCCGCACCGGCACCAACCCCAGCGCCAGCGCACGGCCCGGCACCGTTTTTCCCGGAGGTTTTTGCCATGCCCTACGTCAACATCAAGATCACCCGCGAAGGCGCTACGGCCGAGCAGAAAGCCCGCCTGATCGAAGGCGTCACCACGCTGCTCAAGGACGTACTCAACAAGAACCCGGCGACGACCGTGGTGGTCATCGACGAAGTCGACACCGACAACTGGGGCATCGGCGGCGAGAGCGTCACCGTGCGCCGCGCGCGTGGCAGCTGAGTAAAGCGCCTTCGTGACCGGGCTGTCATGAATGCCACATAATGCGGAACTCCGGGATATCTTTGCCCCGTACTTGACTACGCCATGAGCCAGCCGCCGAACGTCTCCGCCGTACAGCCCTTTGACCTCTCTACACAGGAGGCTGCTTTACCTGCAAAGAAGCGCATGTCGCGCAAGAAAGCCGATCCCCCAGAGAAAAAAACCGTAGCCGATGCCGGCAGTGATGCACAAATCCTCTCCTACCGCCATCCCGACCGCCGCGCCAACAACCCGGAGGTCGGCATGGTCACCCCGGCCACCGATCCTGAGGCCGGCAAGACGCGCTGGGCGCATGATCCGCACCTCGACCCCGAACTCCGCTTCGATTCCGCCCGCGCCGGCGTCGAGCGCCTGATCGACGACGCGCTGGCCGGCGATGACCCGGCGGCGATGCGCGCCGCGCTGGAAGAACTCAAGCGCCTGCAGTCGCCCTACCTCTCCTGGGCCGGCAAGGCCGAAGGCCCCAGCTTCGCTGTCGACCTCGTCAGCCTGCACGTGCACGAGCGCATCGACCCGATGAGCATCCTCTCGGCGTTGCGCAAGGGCGAAGGCGAGGCAGGCAACAGCAGCGGCAAGACGGCCGCCGGCAAACCCTCGCGCGGCGCCGCGCGCGCCGTGCAGCCTGGCCTCTTCGACGCGCCCTTCGAAAACCTGCCCTTCCGCGACGCCGTCGATTTCTACAAACACGACAAGGGCTGGAGCAACCGGCTGGTGGCCGGCGACAGCCTGCTGGAGATGAACTCGCTGCTGCAGAAGGAAAGCATGGCCGGGCAGGTGCAGATGATCTACATCGACCCGCCCTAAGGCATCAAGTAC
>JAVFAT010000271.1:0-2842 GCA_034002385.1 Azospira sp.
CGCATTCCCTTCATCGCCGCCTGCTTCCTGGTCGGCGGCCTGGCCATCGTCGGCATGCCCGGCACGCCGGGCTTCGACGCCGCCCACCTGGTGCTGGAGGCCGCCATGCAGCGCTTCGGCGCGCTGCTGACGGTGGCCACCGCGCTGGGCAACGTCACGGCCGCCGGCTTCCTGCTCTACGCCTTCCAGAAGGCCTTCCTCGCCCCCGTCGCCGCCGGCGCCGGGCAGCCGGCGCTGGAACGCACCCTGCCGATGGAATACCTGGTCGGCGGCGTCGCCGTCTGCGTGCTGCTCGCCGCCGGCTTCTTCTTCGAGTCCTGGCTCGGCCTGATCGAGGCATCCACCCACGCGCTGGCGGCGCGCTTCGGAGGCGCGGAATGAACGGGTTGCCGCTGCTCTCCCTGCTGATCCTGATGCCGGCCGTCGGCGCCGCGCTGGTCTGGCTGTGGCCGGGGCGCGCGGCGCGCGTCATCGCATTGCTGGCCGCGCTGGCAAGCCTGGGCGGCGCGCTCGCCGTCGTCGCCGTCTTCGACGGCGCCCGGCCGGATTTCCAGCTCGTCGAGAAACTGCCCTGGATTCCGACCCTCGGCATCCACTATCTCGTCGGCGTGGACGGCATTTCGCTCTTGTTCCTGCCGGCGACCGCCCTGCTGTTCGCCGCCGTCGTGCTCGCCTCGTGGACCGGTGTGCATACCCTGCCGCGCCTCTACTACAGCCTGCTGCTGGTGCTGGAAGCCGCCACCCTCGGCATCTTCTGTGCCCTCGACACGGTGCTGTTCTTCCTGTTCTGGGAAGCCACGCTGGTGCCGCTCTACTTCCTCGTCAGCCTCTGGGGCAGCGGTCCGCACCGGCGCCACGCGGCGATGAAATACACGCTGGTGATGCTTGCCGGCGGCCTGCCGCTGCTGTTCGGCTTCGTCATCCTCGCCTTCGGTGCCGCGACCGACGGCGCGCTGGTGTTCGACCTGCCGAGCCTGCTCGCCGCGCCGCTGCCCGGCGGCGCGCAGACCCTGCTGTTCCTGCTGCTGCTGGTCGGCTTCGGCGTCAAGCTGCCGCTCTTCCCGCTGCACACCTGGCTGCCGCTCCTGGCGATGGAGGGGCCGGCGGCGGTGGCCGCCGTCGTCACCGGCCTCAAGCTCGGCGCCTATGGCCTGATCCGCTTCGCCGTGCCCCTCGCGCCGGACGCCGCGCGGGAGCTGCACTGGCTGCTCGCCGCCCTCGGCGTCGCGGGCATCCTGTTCGGCGCGGCGGCGGCCATGGCGCAGACCAACCTGCGGCGCATGCTCGGCTACGCCAGCCTGTCCCACGTCGGTCTCGTCGTGCTCGGCATCGCCTCCTTCAACCTGCCGGGCCTGCAGGGCGCGGTGCTGCAGCTGCTCAACTTCAGTCTCGCCTCCGGCGGCCTGTTCCTGCTGGCGAGCCACCTGCATCACCGCATCGGCTCCACCGACGTCGCCAACCTCGGCGGCGCCGCGCGCGGCATGCCGCTGCTCGCCAGCCTGTTCCTGCTCTACGGCCTCGCCGGCCTGGGGCTGCCCGGCACCTCGGGCTTCCCCGCCGAACTGCTGATTCTCGTCTCCGCCTTCGAGCGCCACGCCGGCGCCGGCCTCGCCGCGCTGCTCGGCACCATCCTCGGTGCCGCTTATTTCCTCGGCCTCTACCGGCGCGCCTTCTTCGGTCCGGCGACCCGGCCGGGCGTGCGGGAGGCCGCCGACCTGCGTCCGCGCGAGCTCTGGCCCGCGCTGATCTTCGCCCTGCTGCTGATCGGCTTCGGCCTCTGGCCCGCCCCGCTGCTCGACCTCGTCCGCCCGGCGGCGGAGGCCTGGCTGACGCGGCTGGGCTGACCGCGCCGGCGTCATTCGCGGTCTTCCTGACGTGGGTCAAGACCCGGCGCCTCCGCCTGGGTTAGAAAGTCGCTGTCATGGTTGCATCCCACGCATCGCGGAGGAAAAAATGAACGCACGTATAGCTTGTATCGAATCCGCCGGTCCGGCGCCCCTGTTCGCCTGGCTGGCTACCGGCTGCCTGTGCCTGCTGCTGGCGGCCACGCCGGTTGCCGCTGCCACGACCCCGACCAGCGCATTTACCGACAACGGCGACGGCACGGTGACCCATGCGACGACGGGGCTGACCTGGAAGCGCTGCATCGAGGGCGAGACCTGGACGGGGGCCGCGTGTTCCGGCACCGCGCAGTACTACAGCTGGAGCGAGGCGAATGCCCTGGGGACCGGGGAGTGGCGCCTGCCGACCATCGCCGAGCTGCTGACCATCGTCGAACGCGACGCCTACGATCCGACCCTCAACACGGCGATCTTCCCGGCGCAGTCCGTGCCGCAGATCTGGTCGGCGACGACGGACGCCAGCTATCCGAGCGGCGCCTGGTATGTCGATTTCAAGATCGGCAATCAGTATTCCCGCGACAAGGCCTACACCTATCCGGTGCGGCTGGTGCGCGGCGGCCAGGCGCTCGACGCCTCCGGCCTCTATACGCCCACCTCCGACTTCACCGACAACGGCGACGGCACGGTGACCCATGCGCGCACCGGCCTGACCTGGAAGCGCTGCGCCGAAGGCCAGGCGTGGTCTGGATCGGCCTGCACCGGCACCGCGACCACCCATACCTGGGACCAGGCCGTCGCCCTCGGTTCCGGCGGCTGGCGCCTGCCCAGCCAGAACGAGCTGCTCGGTCTCGTCGAATGGGGCAAGGCCGGCTATCCGGCGATCAACACGACGATTTTCGCCGACAGCTTCTTTTCCCCCACCATGTCCTACGTCGCGTTCTGGTCGTCGTCGGCGTATTTCGACAACGCGAACTCGGCCTGGCGGGTCGTCTTCGGCTACG
>JAVFAT010000272.1:0-2812 GCA_034002385.1 Azospira sp.
TGAGCGACTTCCTGTTCTATCTCGCTGCCTTCGCTGTCGTCATCGGCGTCCTCGTCGTCGTGCACGAATACGGCCACTACGCGGTGGCCCGCTTGTGCGGCGTCAAGGTGCTGCGCTTCTCGGTCGGCTTCGGCCAGCCGCTGTGGTCGCGCCGCTTCGGGCCGGACGGGACGGAGTGGGCCATCGGCGCCTTTCCGCTCGGCGGCTACGTGAAGATGCTCGATGAGCGCGAGGCGCCGGTGGCCGACGAGGAGGCGCACCGCAGCTTCAACCGGCAACCGGTCGGCCGGCGCATGGCCATTGTCGTTGCCGGCCCGGCCGCCAACTTCCTGCTGGCGATCTTCATCTACTGGGGCGTTTTCTGGCACGGCACCGAGGAACCCCGGCCAGTGCTCGGTGCGCCGCCGGCGGCAACGGCTGCTGCGGCCGCCGGTTTTGAGCATGGCGAACGCATCCTCAAGGTCGACGGCGTGCCGGTCGAAACCTGGGAGGACGTGCGCTGGCGGGTGCTGCAACGTGCGGCCGAGGCGGGCGAGACGCGGATGGAGGTGATCAACGAGCGCTACGAGATTGCCGTGCGCCGCCTCGATCTTGGCCTGATCCGCGATTCCGGCTGGGAAGGCGATCCCTTCCGGCAACTCGGCCTCAGCCACTACCGGCCGCGCCTGCCGCCGGTGATCGGCCAGGTCGTCGCCGGCGAGGCGGGAGCGAGGGCAGGGCTGCGCGCGGATGACCGGGTGCTTGCCATCGACGGCGAAACGGTCGATTACTGGCCGGATTTCGTGCGCATCGTTCGCGCGTCGCCGGGAAAGACGCTGACCATCGATGTCTTGCGCGGTGAAGAGAAACTGAGACTGACGGCGACGCCGCAACTGCACGAAGAGCGCGGCCAGGGTTTCGGCCGCCTCGGCGTTTCGATCCGCGAACCGGTATCGGTGCGCGACGACCTGATGGTGCGTGTCGCGCTCGGGCCGGTCGATGCGTTTGGCCGCGCGCTGCGCGAAACCTGGGACAAATCGGTGTTCAGCCTGGTCATGCTCGGCCGGATGCTCACCGGCGAGGTGTCCTGGCGAAATCTTTCGGGGCCGGTGACGATCGCAGACTACGCTGGCCAGTCGGCAAGGCTCGGCGTCGAGTATTACCTGAAGTTCATGGCGCTGGTCAGCATCAGTCTCGGCGTACTCAACCTGCTGCCGATCCCGATTCTGGATGGGGGGCATTTAATGTATCATCTTGCCGAGATCATCAGACGCGGCCCGCTCTCCGAACGCAGCATGGAGATCGGCCAGCAGGTGGGCCTGGCTCTGCTGCTGATACTCATGGCCTTCGCCTTCTATAACGACATCACTCGATTGATCTCCGGCTGAAATGAAGAAACACCTGCTCGCAGGGCTGATCGCGGCCCTCGCCGCGACCGGCGCAAGCGCCTTCGAACCCTTCTCCATCAAGGACATTCGCGTCGAAGGCATCCAGCGCACCGAAGCCGGCACGGTATTCAGCTACTTGCCCGTCAAGGTTGGCGACACGATGACCGGCGAGAAGGCGGCACAATCGATCAAGGCGCTTTTCGCCACCGGCTTCTTCAAGGACGTGCGCATGGAGGTCGAGGGCGACGTGCTCGTCGTCGTCATCGAGGAGCGGCCGGCGATCTACACCATCGACTTCGTCGGCCTGAAGGAATTCGACAAGGACCAGCTGAAGAAGGCGCTGCGCGACAATGGCATTGCCGAGGGTCGCATCTTCGACCGGGCGACGCTCGAGCGCGCCGAACAGGAGTTGAAGCGGCAGTACCTGTCGCGCGGCAAGTACGCGGTGAACATCGCGACGACGACGACACCGCTCGAACGCAACCGCGTCGCCATCAACTTCAACGTTGACGAAGGCGAAACGGCGAGCATCAAACAGATCAACCTGGTCGGTGTCACCGCCTTCAAGGAAAAGGATCTTCTCGAACTGTTCCAGCTGCGCACGCCGAACTGGATTTCCTGGTACACCAAGAGCGACCAGTATTCCCGCCAGAAACTCTCGGCCGACCTGGAGTCGCTGCGCTCCCATTACCTGAATCGCGGCTACCTCGAATTCAACGTCGACTCCACCCAGGTTTCGATCTCGCCGGACAAGAAGGACATTTACATCACCGTCAGCGTCACCGAGGGCGAACGGTTCATGGTCAGTTCGGTGAAGCTCGCCGGCGATCTGCTGCTGCCCGAGAATGAACTGCGCCGGCTGGTCAGGCTCAAGGCCGGCGACGTCTTCTCGCGCGAGTTGTTGAATGAAACGACGAAGGCGATCAGCGACCGTCTTGGCGCACAGGGCTATGCCTTTGCCAACGTCAATGCCGCGCCGGAAGTCGACAAGGAGAAGCGCCAGGTCGCCTTCACCGTTTTCATCGATCCGGGCAAGCGGGTTTATGTGCGGCGGATCAACATCACCGGCAACACCAAGACACGCGACGAGGTCGTCCGTCAGGAAATGCGGCAGATCGAAGGCGCGTGGTACGACGCCGACAAGGTGCAGCGTTCGCGCGAGCGGGTGGACAAGACCGACTACTTCAGCGAGGTGAACATCGAGACACCGCCGGTGCCGGGTACCGCCGACCAGGTCGATGTGAATGTCGCCGTCACCGAAAAGAACACCGGCAACATCTCGCTTGGCGCCGGCTACGGCCAGTCGGAAGGGCTGATCCTTTCCGGGGCAATCAGCCAGGCCAACCTGTTCGGCAGCGGCAAGTTCGCCTCGCTGTCGTTGAATACCGGCAAGATCAACCGCGTGGTGGCCTTTTCCTATACCGACCCGTACTTCACGGTCGATG
>JAVFAT010000273.1:0-2809 GCA_034002385.1 Azospira sp.
GGCGCGCAGGAAGCGCAGGAAGTCGCGCTGCGTCAGGCCGATGCCGAGGGCCGAGAAATACAGCGCGGCGAGGTCCTTGTCGCGCCAGCGGCGCGGCGTCCTGGCGCGGATCTGCGCGCGGTGCAGATCGATCAGCGAGAGCCTGAATGCATCCGCCGTCGGCGCCGGGTCGAGGTGCAGCAGGAAGTGGCAGAGGTAGAAATCGCGGTGATTGACGCCGCCTGCGTGCATCCGCCCCGCCATCGTCGCCACGCGCGCGATCAGCGCATGTTTGAAGCGCGGCGGGGGCGGCGAGGCCGGCCAGTCGCGGCAGAAGTCCTCAAGGCTCGCCGTCGGCGCCAGCTCCTCGGTGACGATGAACGAATGCTGCGCCGCCGGGTTGTTGCCGCGCGCGCCGTAGGCCACCGCGCGCATCGTGTCGACACCGAGCGACTCCAGGCGACGGATGGCGCGGAATTCGTTGCCGGCGCCGAGCACCGGCAGCCGCAGCCGTAGCAGGTTGCCAAGGATTTCGCCCCAGCCGACGCCGCGATGAATCTTGACGAAGTAGCCCCGGCCGGCGACCTCGGTGCGCAGCGTGCGGCGCGCTTCCAGCTCGCGGTAGACCGCGCCGTCGAGCGCCTCGACGGCGGCGAAGGGGTCGTGCCCCGCCCATAGCGTGCGGAAGGGTTCGTCGAGAAAGCGTTCGTCGTTGCTCATGACGGAAAACGTCCTCCACGGAGCGCCGGAGGCGCAGAGGTTCGCGGGGAAAGACGAGGCAGGAACGGGGCCGGCGGGAAAATGCGCCGAATCCGGTTTCCCTCGCCCCCCTTCCGTGCCGCTGCGCCCCTGCGGCAGGTGTCGATCGCACCGCTCATGTCACCCGCCATGTTCAGTGACGCTCCATGAGGATCACGTCCGCCGCCACTTCGGCGTTGTCGTAGATGTCGGCGGTTTCGGCGAAGGCCAGTCCGTTTGCCTGCCAGCGATGGCGCGCCTCATCGTCGGCGAGCATGGTTGCCAGCGTCGCGTTCAGCGCCGGCTGCGCGAAGGGTTCGGGCAGGACGATGCCGGCACCGGCCTCCTCGATGTAGTGCGCGTAGCCGCAGACGGCGGTGGTCAGCACCGGCAGTCCGGCAACCACCGCTTCGAGCAGCACGGTGCCGGTGTTCTCGTTGTAGGCCGGGTGGATCAGCAGGTCGGCGCCGAGCAGGAAGCGCGGGATGTCGTCGCGCCCCGGCAGGATGTCGACGCGCTCGCCGACACCGAGCGCGGCGGCCATGCGCCGGAAGGACGACGGTTCGTCGGCGCCGATGGCGATCAGACGCGTGCGTCGGCGCATTTCTTCGGGCAACGCGGCGAGCGCCGCCAGGCTGCGATCCAGCCCCTTGGTCTTGAAACCGGAGCCGATCTGCACCAGCAGCCGGTCGTCGTCGGCCAGCCGGAATTCGGCGCGGAATCCGGCGCGGATTCCGGTGGCGTTGGCCGGCGCCCGCCGGTCGCGCGCGATGCCCGGCGGCAGCAGGTGGAAGCGTTCGGCCGGTGTGCCGTAGTGCTGTACGAAGAACGGCTGTTGCACCGACGAGATCATCAGGATCTCGGTGCGGCTCGGCGGTGCGAACACCGCCCGCTCCCAGGCGGCGAAGTGACGGTAGCGGCCGGTGAGCCGGTAGAGCGGATTGCGCAGCGTGCGTGCCTTTTCCTCATAACAGGGGTCGGCGGCGAAGTAGACGTCCAGCCCCGGCATCTTGTTGAAACCGATGACGCGCCCGACCCGCCGCACCGCCATGTCGCGCGCGATCCAGGCGGAAAATTTCGCGTAGCGGCGGGCATTGGTCAGTGCCCGCACCGGCACGATCACCACCTCGAAGCCGGCCGGCACCTCGCCGCGCCATTCCAGCGTGTAGACGCGGATGGCGTGGCCGCGCGCCTGGCAGGCCAGCGCGATGCGCAGGAAATCGCGCTGCAGGCCGCCGTGCGGGAAGTATTTGTAGAGGCAGAAAGCGAGCTGCATCAGGCGGTCTCTCCGGCATCCGGCGGTGCTTCGACGCCCCGCGGCCGCTTGTAACGGTTGTAACCCCAAAGGTATTCCCCGGGTGCGCGGCGGATCAGCGCCTCGACTTCGTGGTTGATCGCCGCTGCGCGCGCTACCGTGTCGCCTTCGATTGGCGCCGTCGGTGTGCTGAAGTGGAGGCGGTAGCCGGCGCCGCCGGGCAGGCGCTCGCCCCAGGTCAGGAGCACCGTCGCCCCGGTTTCGGAGAGGCGGGCGGCAAGCGTCATCGTGTACGCCGGGCGGCCGAAGAAGGGCAGCCAGCGCCCCTCGCCCATCTTCGGTGCCTGGTCGGGCAGGAGGCCGACGGCCTCGCCTTTCTTCAGCGCCTTGAGCAGGCCGCGCACGCCGGAAAGATCGGCCGGCGCCAGATGCAGGGTGGCACGCTGCCGGCCGCGCTCGATCATCGTCTGTAACCAGGCCTGCTTCGGCGGCCGGTAGAGGACGGTGATCGGCGCCTGCGTGGCGACATACTGGGCGGTGATCTCGAAACAGCCGAGGTGCGGCGTGAGGAAAATGATGCCCCGGCCTTCGGCGCGCGCGGCGTCGATCAGTTCCTGGCCTTCGACGGCGACGACCATCGCCGTTGTCTCTTCCAGCGTCTTCAGCCAGATGCGCGGCAGTTCGAGCGCCATGCGCCCGGCGGCGGCGACAGCCGGCCAGCGCCAGCGCGCGGCCTCGGCCTCGCCGAGCGCCAGCGTCATGTTCTCGCGCAGGTGCCGACGATAGGTCGGCGAAGCGAGGTAGACGACAATGCCGGCGAACGCGCCGAGCCGGTGC
>JAVFAT010000274.1:0-2798 GCA_034002385.1 Azospira sp.
CCGACGCGCGCCGCGACGAGGTGATCGCCGCCGTGCGCGCGGCGGTCGCTGAGGGGCGGCAGGCCTACTGTGTATGCCCGCTGATCGAGGAGTCGGAGAAGCTGCAGCTGCAGACGGCGATCGAGACGCACGCGGTGCTTTCCGAAGAACTCGAAGGTCTCTCCGTCGGCCTCGTGCACGGGCGGCTCAAGGCCGACGAGAAGGCGGCGACGATGGCCGCCTTCGCCGCCGGCGACATCGACGTGCTGGTCGCCACCACCGTCATCGAAGTCGGCGTCGACGTGCCCAACGCCAGCCTGATGGTGATCGAGCACGCCGAGCGCTTCGGCCTCTCACAGCTGCACCAGTTGCGCGGCCGCGTCGGCCGCGGCGCGCACGAATCGGTGTGCGTGCTGCTCTACGCCGGGCCGCTGTCGGAAACGGCGCGGGCGCGGCTGAAGATCATCTACGAGCATACCGACGGTTTCGAGATCGCGCGCCAGGACCTGCACCTGCGCGGCCCCGGCGAGTTCGTCGGCAGCCGGCAGAGCGGCGTGCCGCTGTTGCGCTACGCCGATCTGGAGGCCGACGCCGATCTCGTCGAACTCGCCCGCGACATGGCCGAACGGCTGCTGTGCGACGATCCGGCCGGCGTCGCGCGCCACCTCGAACGCTGGCTCGGGTCGCGCGAGGAACTGTTGAAGGCCTGAGCCGGAAGGGAGGCGGGGATGCGCAGCCAGGGCGGCGAAGGGAGTCAGGAGGCGCAGGGGCGGATCGGCTGCCAGCCGGACAGCCTGCCGGAGGGTGGCGGGCCGGTCGGTCTGGGCCACCTGATGCGCACGGCGCGTTTTCGGCCGCTGTTCTGGACGCAATTTCTCGGCGCCTTCAACGACAACCTGTACAAGAACGCGCTGGTCGTCCTGCTCACCTTCCAGACCGCGCAGTGGACGACATTGCGTCCGGAAATCCTCGCCAACCTGGCGGCCGGCCTGTTCATCCTGCCCTTCTTCCTGTTCTCGGCGACCGCCGGCCAGCTCGCCGACAAGTACGACAAGGCGCGGCTGGCGCGCTTCGCGAAGGCGCTGGAAATCGCCGTCATGGGCGTTGCCGCCGCCGGCTTCCTGTGGCACAGCCTGGCGCTGCTGCTCGCCGCGCTGTTCCTGATGGGGCTGCAGTCGACGCTGTTTGGGCCGGTGAAATACGCGATCCTGCCGCAGCACCTGAAGGAGGAGGAACTGGTCGGCGGCAACGCGCTGGTCGAGGCCGGCACCTTCGTCGCCATCCTGCTCGGCACGCTGGCCGGCGGGCTGCTCGCCGGTGCCGGCATCGATCCGCTGTGGATCGCCTGCGCCGCGCTGCTCGTCGCGCTCGTCGGCTACCTCGCCAGCCGCAATATTCCCGAGGCGCCGCCGCCCGAACCGGGGCTGACGGTGCATCCGAACCCGCTGACCGAGACCTGGCGCAACCTCGGCTTCGCCCGCGAGAACCGCACGGTGTTCCTGTCGATTCTCGGCATCTCGTGGTTCTGGCTCTACGGCGCACTCTTCCTCGCGCAGATGCCGGCTTACGGCAGGAACGTGCTCGGCGGCGACGAGACGGCGGTAACGCTGCTGCTCGCCGTGTTCACCGTCGGCATCGGCGCCGGTTCGCTGCTGTGCGAGCGCTTGTCGGCAAGGCGCATCGAACTCGGGCTGGTGCCCTTCGGTTCCATCGGCCTGACGCTGTTCGGGCTGGATCTCGCGCTCGCTTCGATGGCACTGCCGCCGCCGGCAGCGACGCTTTCCGTCGGCGCCTTGCTGGCGCAGCCGCAGGTCTGGCGCATCCTCGCCGACCTCGTGCTGCTCGGCCTTTTCGGCGGCCTCTTCATCGTGCCGCTGTACGCGCTGGTGCAGTCGAGGAGCGCGCCCGCGCACCGCGCCCGCATCATCGCCGCCAACAACATCATGAACGCCGCCTTCATGGTTGCCGGCGCGCTCGCCGCTGCCGGCCTGCTCGCTGCCGGGCTGTCGATCCCGGCGCTGTTCGCCGTCGCCGCTGTCGGCAACGCCGTCGTCGCCGTATTCATCTACCGGCTGGTGCCGGAATTCATGCTGCGCTTCCTCGCCTGGCTGCTGATTCACAGCATCTACCGACTGGAGAAATGCGGCGTCGGGCACATCCCGCGCGAGGGCGCGGCGCTTGTCGTCTGCAACCACGTCAGCTTCGTCGATCCGGTGATCCTGATGGCGGTGTCGCCGCGGCCGATCCGCTTCATCATGGATCACCGCATCTTCCACATGCCGCTCATTTCCTTCATCTTCCGCCACAGCCGGGCGATTCCGATCGCGCCGGCGAAGGAAGACCCGGAAATGCTCGAACGTGCCTTCGCCGAGGCCGCGCAGGCGCTCGCCGACGGCGAACTGGTCGGCATCTTCCCCGAAGGGCGGATCACCAGCGACGGCACGCTGCAGCCGTTTCGCCCCGGTCTCTCGCGCATCCTCGCCGACAATCCGGTGCCGGTCATCCCGCTCGCGCTGCAGGGCATGTGGGGCAGCTTCTTCTCGCGCAAGGGCGGGCCGGCGATGACCAGGCCGTTTCGTCGCGGCTTCTTCTCGAAGATTTCCATCGTCGGCGCGCCGCCGGTACCGGCGGCCGAGGCCTCGCCGGAACGGCTGCACGACATCGTCCGGGATCTGCGCTGCGGTTGATTGCCCCGGCCCGCGCGGCCGGCGGGCGATCAATCGCAAGCCGCGCGGGCCGGGGCGCGGATGGCTTAGAATCCGCTCCATGGAACATCGCGTCGACCAGATTCGCGCCCGTCTCGACCTCGACGAAAAGCT
>JAVFAT010000275.1:0-2768 GCA_034002385.1 Azospira sp.
CGACCCAGCCGACGCGGTAGCCGGGCGCCAGGCACTTGGCGAACGACGAGACGTGCATGACCAGCCCGTCGGCGTCGAGCGCCTTGCTCGGCAGCGGCTTCTTCGGGTCAAAGTACAACTCGGCGTAGACGTCGTCCTCGATCAGCGGGATGCCATGCCGCGCGAGCAGTGCCACCAGTTCGCGCCGCGCGTCGTCCGGCACCGTGCTGCCGAGCGGGTTCTGGAAGTTGAGCATGCACAGACAAGCCTTCACCGGGTGCTGCGCGATGGCCGCTTCCAGCGCCGGCAGGCTGATGCCGTCGCGCGGATGCGTCGGGATCTCGACCACCTTCAGGCCGAGCCGCTCGATCGCCTGCAAGCCGCCGTAGAAGCACGGCGATTCGATGGCGACGATATCGCCCGGCTTGCACGCTGCCTGCAGGCACAGGTTGAGACCTTCCATCGCGCCCGAGGTGACGACGATCTCGGCCGGCCCCACGTCGGCACCGTCTGCGAGGTAGCGCAGCGCGATCTGCCGGCGGAGTTCCTCGTTGCCCGGCGGCAGGTCGGTCACGGTGCTGCGCGGGTCCATCCGCCGTGCGGCGGCAGCGAGGCTGCGCGCCAGCCGGTCGAGCGGAAACAGGTAGGGGCTGGGGAAGCTGGAGCCGAGCGGCGCCACGTCCGGATCGCGCACCGATTCGAGGATGTCGAAAATGAAGTCGCTGACATCGAGTTCGGTGGAAGTGACCGTCGGCCGGCTCATCTCCGGCTCCGGCAGGCGACTGCCGATACGCGCACGCACGTAGTAGCCGGAACGCGGCCGCGCTTCGATCAGCCCGCGCGCCTCCAGCAGGTAGTAGGCCTGGAGCACGGTCACCGGACTCAGCTGGTAAGCGTCGCAGGCCTGGCGCACCGAAAGCAGGCGCTCGCCGGGGCGCAGCGTACCGGCGGTGATGGTATCGGCGACCCGCTCGGCCAGTCGCTGGTAGAGGATGGGCGGCGGCGGCGTCTCGTTGCTGCGGCTTGAGCGTGGCGCAGCACGAAGGGCAGGAGCAGTCTTCATGATCGGATCTCTTCGGTGCTTCCTGATGCGGATCGGCATCCGTCCGTGTGCATGTTCCTTGCCCCGCAACGGGTGCCTCACCTGCATTGTCGCGCCGTCCGGCTTCGGACACAGATACAGAGACGCCATCGACCGATAGCAACAGAACGGCTGCGGGATCGCTTGAGCGGCGTTCTCTCCGGAACAGCAGTACAGGCACCAGAGCCTTCGGCGATAGCCTCATGGGTACTGCCTGACGACAACTGTACTTATTATTATCAACCATAAATCGATCTGTACCCGTAAGCGCGGCTGGCCTCCACCGCCCGCCACCAGCCACCTCGGCTATCATCGCCGCTCCTCCATCGACAATAAGTACGGCGACAAGCACCATGAGCAAGGCGTTCACCCGCGAAACCGATGACGACGACGATGACGCGCCGTCGCCGGGCCTGCAACTGCCGCAGGGCGCGAAGAACTACATTTCGCCCGGCGGCCACGCGCGGCTGAAAGCCGAGCTGGATCACCTGCTGCGCGTCGAGCGGCCACAGGTGGTTGAGGTGGTGTCCTGGGCGGCGTCGAACGGCGACCGCTCGGAAAACGGCGACTACATCTACGGCAAGCGCCGGCTGCGCGAGATCGACCGGCGCATCCGCTTCCTGACCCGACGCCTGGACATCGCCGAAGTCGTCGACCCGCTCGCCCAGCCGAACCGCAACCAGGTGTTCTTCGGCGCCACGGTCACCGTCTGCGACACGGACGGCACGGAAAGCATCTACACCATCGTCGGCGTCGACGAAACCGACCTGGGGCGTGGCCGCATCAGCTGGGTGTCGCCGCTCGCGCGGGCGCTGATCAAGGCGAAGGAAGGCGACACCGTGCGCTTCCAGACGCCGGCCGGCATCCGCGAGATCGACATCGTTGCCGTCGACTACGAGGCCATCGAATAAAGCCGGCCGGCGGGGCTTGAAATCCGTCGACACGCCCCCATTTTTCGCGGGTCATTGAACCTCAAACGGAGTCTTTGCATGGGCGCGACCAAGGAAACCCTCGGCTTTCAGGCCGAAGTGAAGCAGCTGCTTCACCTGATGATCCATTCGCTGTACTCGAACAAGGAAATCTTCCTGCGGGAGCTGGTTTCGAACGCATCGGATGCCTGCGACAAGCTGCGCTTCGAGGCCCTCGACAATGCCGGCCTCTACGAGAACGACTCGGAACTGAAGATTCGCGTCGCCTACGACAAGGAGGCGCGCACGATCACCATTTCCGACAACGGCATCGGCCTGTCGCGCGAGGAGGCGGTTGCCCATCTCGGCACCATCGCCAAGTCCGGCACGCGCGAGTTCTTCTCGGCGCTGACCGGCGACCAGGCCAAGGATGCGCACCTGATCGGCCAGTTCGGCGTCGGCTTCTACTCGTCGTTCATCGTCGCCGACAAGGTCACGGTGATCTCGCGCCGCGCCGGCCAGAACAAGGATCAGGCGATCCGCTGGGAATCGGCGGGCGAGGGCGACTTCTCGATCGAGATGGTCGAGAAGGAAGGCCGCGGCACCGACGTCATCCTGCACCTGCGCGATGGCGAGGACGAGTTCCTCGGCGGCTGGAAGCTGAAGAGCATCCTGAAGAAGTACTCCGACCACATCACGCTGCCGATCCTGATGAAGAAGGAAGAGTGGAAGGAGGGCGAGCAGGTCAAGACCGACGAGGACGAGACGGTCAACCAGGCCAGTGCGCTGTGGGCGCGGCC
>JAVFAT010000276.1:0-2759 GCA_034002385.1 Azospira sp.
CAGAAGGGCGGTGTCGGCAAGAGCACCATTACCTGCAACCTCGCCGCCATCGCGGCTCACCGCGGCATCCGTACGCTGGTGATCGACCTCGACCCCCAGGCCAATTCGACGCGCTACCTGCTCGGCGCGGCCGCCGACGGCATCGAATCGTCGGTGACCGAATTCTTCGACCAGATGCTCAATTTCAAGCTGCGGCCGAAGGCGACGGAGGAGTTCATCCACGCCACGCCCTTCGACAACCTGTCCATCCTGCCCGCCGACGCGGCGCTTGAGGAACTGCAGGCCAAGCTCGAATCGCGCTACAAGATCTACAAGCTCAAGGAGTCGCTCGACGCGCTGGCCGACCGGTTCGACGAGATCTGGATCGACACGCCGCCGGCGCTCCACTTCTACACGCGGTCGGCGCTGATCGCCGCCGACCGCTGCCTGATTCCCTTCGACTGCGACGAATTCGCGCGCCGCGCGCTCTACACGCTGCTCGACAACGTCGCCGAGATCCGCGCCGACCACAACGATGCGCTGGAAGTCGAAGGCATCGTCGTCAACCAGTTCCAGGCGCGCGCCAGCCTGCCGCAGAAAGTTGTCGACGAATTGCGCGCCGAGAACCTGCCGGTGCTCGAACCCTTCCTGTCGGCTTCGGTGAAAATCAAGGAATCGCACCAGCAGGCAAAGCCGATGATCCATCTCGACCCGCGCCACAAGCTCACGGACGAGTTCGAACGACTGTTCGATGCCTTGCAGGGCAAGCGCAAGAAGCAGCGCGCCTGACGCCGCGCCGTCCCGCCGGCGCCGACTTTTCGTCCGGCGGCTGGAAGCCCCCCGGTACGCCTGGCACGGGGCCGCACCCTGCCGGGGAACCGGACGGCGCATTTTCAGTCTATCCTAGGCTTGGATCAGCCCGCATCCGTCCGCCGGCCCTGGAAGCAGGGGCGGCTTTTTTTCAGACGCGACATACCATCGCCATGCCCCTTTCGTCCGCCACGCTGTCCGCAACGCCGTTCGACGCTGCCGTGCCCGCTGCACGGCGCATGCGCGTGGACGCATGCCGGACGCGCATGGCGCCAGGCCTGCGGAAAGGCACCACGGCTTTCGATCATTGAGCCCGGCGATCAATCCAGACTTTTCTCCCGCCACCTGATCGCCGGGCCTCTCCAGGGAAACTGCCGGCCGGCGAAGACACCGGCCATCCGATACTCCAGGAGAAAGAAAATGACCCCATTTCCATTGGCTGATCGCCTGCTGAACGCGCTCGATCACCGCCGGCTCACGCTGCTGCGCGACAAGCAGGACGTTCCCGCCGAACTCGACGAACTGCTGGAGGTGGCGGATATCGTGCCGCCCGCCGCCATTCCGCCGGACCGCGTCACGATGTATTCGCAGATTCTCGTCGAGAGCGCCGATGCGTCAAAACCGCACAAGCTGGTGCTGTGCTATCCGTCCGACTCCGATCCTGCGGCAGGCTTCGTGTCGGTGCTGTCGCCGCTGGGGGCGGCATTGCTCGGACAACGCCTCGGCGAGACGGGAAACTGGCGTGCGCCAGACGGAACGCTGAAGTCGCTGCGCGTGGCGGCCATCCTGTTCCAGCCCGAGGCGAGCGGCGACTACACGCTCTGAGCCCGTTATCCGCCCAGAAAGTCGAGCAGCAGGCGCCGGAAAGCGCTGGCCTGCTCGATGACGAGCTGGTGCGACGCAGCCGGAACGATCTCCAGTCGCGCGCCGGGAATGGCCGCGGCGATGGTTTCGCTCAGGGCCGGCGGCGTGCCGGGATCGTCAGCGCCGACCGCCACCAGCGTCGGCACATGCACGGCACCGAGCTGTGCCGTCACATCCAGCGTCCGGATTGCCGCGCCCCAGCCGGCAAAGCCGGCCACCGGCGTCGCCGCGACCAGCGCGCCGATGCGCGCCATGACCTCCGGATGGGCCGCGCGATACGGGGCGGTAAACCAGCGCGCGAGCGTCGATTCGACATGTGCCGCCATGCCTTGCTTGCTTGCCGTCGCGATGCGCTCGGCCCACAATGCGCCGGCTGCCGGCGGCGAATAGCTGGAGGTACTGACAAGCACCAGCTTGTCGAGACGATCCGGCGCAGCCAGCGCGAAGTGCTGGCCGAGCATGCCTCCCATCGACAGGCCGACGAAGTGGGTACGCTCGATCTCCAGCGCATCCAGTAGCCCGACGAGATCGCCGACGAGCTGCGGAAAACTGTAGGGCCCTTCCGGCGCGGCACTTTTGCCGTGACCGCGCGCATCGTAGCGCAGCACGGAAAAGCGCTTTGAAAGCGCCTCCGCCAATTCATCCCAGAGAGTCAGGTCGGTCGCCAGCGAATGTGCGAGCGTGACCCAGGGGCCGCTGCCGGAAATCTGGTAATGGATGTCGATGCCGTTGGCCTCAATGTGCATGGCTTTCTCCTGTATTCGCCAGCGCGCGCCGGAGGAATGCCAGGATGGCGTCGATGCCGACGTCCATCTCGGCGTACTCGTCGTGGCTGCCCTGCATCAGCAGCAACTCCACCCGGTCGTGCGCCCGGTTCGCATGAATCTGCCGCGCCTCGCCGACCGGCACCGTCGCATCTTCCGTGCCGTGGGCAAGCAGCACGGGGCAGCGCACCTTGCGGATCGTATTGACCGGCGCAATGCGCTCGAAGCGCGTGCCGATCACATGCTGCACGTATTCAAGGACGGCCCAGCCGACCGGCCAGTAGGGGATGCGGCGCCAGGCGAGCCAGCGGCGCATCATCGCATCCGGATGCGCGAAGGCGG
>JAVFAT010000277.1:0-2746 GCA_034002385.1 Azospira sp.
GATGTGCGCCGGCCAGGTACTTCTTCCAGCCGCTTGAGGAAGCCGCCGCGCTCTTCATACGAGCAGCGATGCTCGATCAGCGAGGGCAGCATCGTCGCCAGGCGCTCCGGGTAGCCGGGGATCTTGTCGGACGGATAGTCCTCCAGTTCGCCGATGTCCACCCACGCCTCCAGCACGGGGTAGTAGGTCCAGACGCTGGGACCGCGCAGCGGCACGATCTTGCGGAAGATGATGTCTTTTTTGCTCATGGGTCGAAATCTCGTCGGGTGGCGTTCGTGTTCTTGCGAGCGTTTTCTGGTGCGTGTGGCGTGCTGATCGGGGCGCTTACAGGAAGCGGTCGAGCATCTTGCGGCTGCCGCGGTCGAGCGCGGCGAGGTCGCGGATCAGGTACTGGATGCCGTGCAGGTCGGCGATGAGCAGCTTCTCGCGGCCCAGCCGGCGGATGTCCTCCTCGCCCTTCAGCGTCAGCTGCGCTTCGCCGCGGTCGGTGTCGACGTCCCAGGTGCTCGGGCAGACGAAGCTGGAGACGCTGCGGATGCGGCGGATTTCCGGCACGAATTCGCGGCTGGCCAACTCCTCGCGGACGAGCGTCGCGATCTCCGCCGGCAGCGTGTCGAGGCGGTCGATCCAGGCCAGCTCGTGGCCCTCGCCGCTGACCAGCGCGATGCCCTCGTCCGGCGCGCCGATGGGAAAGGCGCGCACCGGTACCACGGCCTCGTGCGCGACGCCGTCGGCGCCGGTGAAGACGAGGCGGCCGAAGGGGTTGCGGATCAGGGTGAAAGTCATGCCATCCCCCCGTCCCCCTTCCCGAGGAAGGGGGCGATCATGGTTCGCCGCGAGGCGGCTCCGGTGCGTGGCTGCCGCCGCTTCGGGCGGCCGTGCGCGGCGGTGCTCATGCCATCCCTGCCCTCCTTCCCGAGGAAGGGGGCGATCATGGTTCGCTGCGAGGCGGCTCCGGCGAGTGGCCGGCATTGTCTGGTGCTCATGCGTGCTCCTTCGCCGGCAGGGCGAGCGGCGTCAGCTCGGGTTCGGCGTCGACGTTGCGCGCCTGCGCCATGTACAGCTTGTAGTAGTGGCCCTGCTGCGCCATCAGCCGGTCGTGGTTGTCGACCTCGACGATGCGGCCACGGTCCATGACCACCAGCCGGTCGGCCTTCCGGAGCGTCGACAGGCGGTGGGCGATGGCGATCGTCGTGCGGCCCTTGACCAGGTTGTCGAGCGCCTTCTGGATTTCCTTCTCGGTCTCGGTATCGACCGCCGAGGTCGCCTCGTCGAGGATCAGGATCTTCGGGTCGATCAGGAGCGCGCGGGCGATCGAGATGCGCTGGCGCTCGCCGCCGGAGAGGCCCTGGCCGCGTTCGCCGACCAGCGAGTCGTAGCCGTGCGGCAGGCGCAGGATGAACTCGTGCGCGTGCGCGGCGCGGGCGGCGGCGACGATTTCCTCGCGCGTCGCCTCCGGCTTGCCGTAGGCGATGTTCTCGGCGATGGTGCCGAAGAAGAGGAAGGGTTCCTGCAGCACCAGGCCGATGTTGCGGCGGTATTCGGCGACCGGCACTGAGCGCACGTCGACGCCGTCGATCAGCACCTGGCCCTCGGAGACGTCGTAGAAACGGCAGATCAGGTTCACCAGCGTCGACTTGCCGGAGCCGGAGTGGCCGACGAGGCCGATCATCTCGCCCGGTTCGATGACGAGGTCGACGCCGCGCGTGACGGCGCGCGTGCCGTAGCGGAAACCGGCCTGCTTCAGCTCGATGCGGCCGGTGACCCTGGGCAGATGCACCGGCTTCGTCGGCTCCGGAACGCTGGAGACGTGGTCGAGGATGTCGAAGATGCGCTTGGTCGAGGACGCGGCGCGCTGCGTCGCCGAGACGATGCGGCTCATCGAATCGAGCCGCGTGTAGAAGCGGCCGATGTAGGCGAGGAAGGCGGTGAGCACGCCGACCGTCGACTCGCCCCTGGCGATTTGCCAGATGCCGAAAACCCAGACGACGAGCAGGCCGATCTCGGTGAGCAGCGTCACCGTCGGCGAGAACAGCGACCAGGTGCGGTTCAGCTTGTCGTTCATCGCCAGGTTGTGCTCGTTGGCGGCGCGGAAGCGGTCCGCCTCGCGCTTCTCCTGGGCGAAGGCCTTGACGACGCGGATGCCGGGAATGGTGTCGGCGAGCACGTTGGTGACCTCGGCCCAGACGCGGTCGATCTTCTCGAAGCCGGTGCGCAGTTTCTCGCGCACGATGTGGATCAGCCAGCCGATCACCGGCAGCGGCAAGAGCGTCACCAGCGCCAGCCACGGGTTGATATAGAACAGGATGACGGCGGTCATCGTGATCATCAGCACGTCGGTGGCGAAGTTGAGCAGGTCGAGCGACAGGAAGACGTTGATGCGGTCGGTCTCGCTGCCGATGCGCGCCATCAGGTCGCCGGTGCGCTTGCCGCCGAAGTATTCGAGCGACAGGCCCATCAGGTGCTCGTAGGTCTGCGTGCGCAGGTCGCGGCCGATGCGTTCGGAAACCAGCGAGAGGATGTAGGTACGGATCCAGCCGAGTCCCCAGGCGACGACGGCGGCGACGGCGAGGCCGCCGAGGTAGAGGCCGACCAGCGGCCAGTCGATCGGCTGGCCGTTCTGGAACGGGATCAGCACGTTGTCCATCAGCGGCATCGTCAGGTACGGCGGCACCAGCGTCGCCGCGGTCGAGGCCAGCGTCAGCACGAAGCCGAGCAGGAGCTGGCCGCGGTAGGGGCGGGCGAA
>JAVFAT010000278.1:0-2738 GCA_034002385.1 Azospira sp.
CAGATGGAAAAAACCCCCGAACATGCCGGGGGTTTGCTGTGCAGCGGGAAGGGCCGGTCAGGCAGCCTTCTTCTTGCTGGCGGCGGCGGTGGCGCCGACGGCCTTGACGGTGGCGTTGGTCGCGGCGGCGACGTTCGCCTCGGCGATCTCGGCGACCTGCTTGGCGGCCTTGTTCATGCTGTCGAAGGCCGAGTTGGCGGCGGCGATGGCCGACTTGACGGCGGCGACGGCGACGTCCGAACCGGCCGGGGCCGACTTGGCGGCCTTGTCGAGCAGGCCGGCAACGTTCTTCTGGAAGTCGGAGAACTGGGCTTCCAGCACCTTGGCGAACTCTTCCTGGGTCTGAGCCGAGATTTCATAGACGCTGCGCGAGTAGGCAACGGCCTTCTCGACGTTCGGCTGGGCCAGCGTGGCCTGAACCGAGATGGCTTCCTGCACGTCCTTGGCGCCGAGCAGGGCCTTGGTGTTGGCAACGCCGTCTTCCAGCACGGAGCGGGCGGTGTTCAGGTTCAGGGCGGCAACGCGCTCGGCCGAGGCCAGGGCGGTGTTGGCAAGGGTCAGCAGGGATTCGACGGCGGCCTTGTTGGCGGCGGCAAACTGTTCCGGGGTAGCAAACATGATCAATCTCCTATCGGTATCTGGTATGGGTAGCGGCTTCTACGGCGGCGGTGTTGATGTTGCGCCGCAGCACGATTCGAATTATAGGGGCGAGCGAGTCGAAGTCAAGTCTTTTTTTGTGCAATGCACAAAATATTTTTAGCCCGACAAATCATGAAGTTGTTGCGACTCCCGGGTTCCATCCGGGCGCACAGACCGCAGAGCAGCATGGGGGTCGCCCCCGCCCTGGCGGCCACAGCCGGCGCAGCGCCGGCCGGCCTTGGCTCACTCGCCGGCGGGGGCGCTTTCCGAAGGACGCAACGACTGCTGCTCCGCCCTGCCCGCCTCACCGCCGCCGCCTTTGCCCTTGGGCTGGATGATCGCGCGCACGCGGCCGCCTTCGGCCTTCGTCGGCGTCCGGCCGTCGGCGGCAACACCGGAGGTGACGAGATACTGCTCGGTGAGCGCGTTGTAGGAAATGTAGTTGCCCTTCACTTCGTCGAGGCCGCTGCGGATCCAGGCGCGGACGAAGAATTCGGTCTTTTCGTTGCGGGCGTCGTGTTCGATGCGCTCGGCTTCACCGTCGATGTAGTCGTTGCGCCCCTCGCGCTTCTGGCGGAAGCGGGCGAGACCGCCGGCACCGCCGGTGGCGACGCCACGCTGGAAACCGTCGGCGTCCTGGGTGACGACGATGCGGTCGGCACGGATGCTGAGCGTGCCCTGCGTCAGCACGACATTGCCCTCGAAGATTTGCACCTTCTTCACCTCGTCGACGCTGATGCGGTTGGCTTCGAGGTTGATCGGCTTGTCACGGTCGGCACGTTCGGCGAGCGCCGTGCCAACGGTCGCCAGCGAGATCAGGGCAAGGGCAATCAGGTTCCGCTTCATGGCTTGTTTTTCGCCTTTCTGCTTTCAAACTGACCGGTTGCCCGCGATTGCAGGACATAGGTCTGGGTCTTGTTGTCGAGGTTCATGCCGACGCCTTTCAGCCAGGAGGCGCCCTGCGTGAATCGTACCGGGCTGGCGGTGTGCGCGGTTTCCTCTTCGGTGTGCACGGTGAGGTCGGGCATTTCGCCGTGGAGCGCCGGCCGCGTTGCCGTCGGGTCGCGGCGCAGTCGCACGTCGCCGTCGAGTTGTACCGTTTCGCCGTCGGCGCTGATCTGCGCCTGCCGCGCGCTGAGGTAAACGCGCGGCTTGCTCGGATGCAGGTAGGTGAGCCGCGGATTGGCGACGTCGGTGGAATCGTCGTCCGGGTAATGCCGCGCCTCATCGCCGGTGAGGATGTACTGAAGCACCCCCTCCTTGGTGAGCTTGCGGATTTCCAGCCCGGTGATGATGTAGTCCGGATCGTGCCTGTCCTTGCCGTCGCGCCGCCCCTCCGGCAGTTCGGTCGCGTGCATCAGCCAGAAGCTGAGACCGGCGAGCACGGTCAGCACGGAGAGCGGAAAAATCGCGGTCGACCGGGTTTTCATTGCGGCAGCCGGAAAGCAATGGCGCTCATCAGATGACCCTCGCCGCAAACAGGTCGTGCATGTTCAGCGCGCCGATCAGGCGGCCGTCCGGGTCCGTGACCGGCAGCTGGTTGATGCGGAAGCTCTCCATCATTTCGACCGCTTCGACCGCCAGTTTCTCGGGGCCGATGCTGCGCGGGTTATGCGTCATCACGTCGACGACCCGCAGGGTGCGCAGGTCAAGATTTTTCTCGAAGGCGCGGCGCAGATCGCCGTCGGTGAAGACGCCGACGACGCGCCTTTCCTCATCGATGACGGCGGTCATGCCGATGCCGCCCCGGGTGATTTCGAGGATCGCCTCGGGGAGTCCGGCTTCCGGCGTCACCGCCGGCGGCGATTCGCGCATCACGTCGCGGACGTGCGTCAGCAGGCGGCGACCCAAGGCGCCGCCCGGGTGCGAGCGGGCGAAATCGGAAGCCGAGAAGCCGCGCGCATCGAGCAGGGCCACGGCGAGCGCGTCGCCAAGCGCCAGCGCGGCGGTGGTGCTGGCCGTCGGCGCCAGGTTGAGCGGGCAGGCTTCCTCGGCAACGGCGGCATCGAGGTGCGCGTCGGCCTCGCGCGCGAGCGAGGATCGGGCATTGCCGGTCATGGCGATCAGCTTGCCGCCGAGGCGCTTGAAGATCGGCACGA
>JAVFAT010000279.1:0-2705 GCA_034002385.1 Azospira sp.
CTTCGTTCTGTCGAGCGCGTCGGTCAGGTCGCCGGCCTTTTGCGCGTCGGCTTCGCTGACAACACCGAAGGCCCGCGCCTCCTCGCGCAGCTTCTCCAGCTCCCCGCGGCCCTTCATGAGCAACGGGATCAGGGTGCGATCAAGGCCGAGTTTCTCGGCCATGGCGATGGCTTCCTGCCTCGACATCGACTGCATTCTGTCGGCCACATCGGCTAGGAGGTCGTCGAAAGTCTTGACCGATCCGTCGGCGTTTTTGGCCGACAGGCCAAGCTGCTCAAAGGCCATTTTTCCGCGGCCGATTCCGAGAACCGCCTCGCCGATGGTGCGGTTCATGTCGCGGGCAGACACCTTGACCGCATCGAGGCTGGAGCCGCTCAACTGCGCGGCGTAGCCAACCTCCTGCAACGCCTCGACAGACACCTGCTCAAGCTCGGCAAAGTCGCCAAGCTCATCGATACCTTCCGCCACCTTGCTGACGAATAGACCGATGGCCCCCGCTGCCGCCGTGGCAATGCCAGCGATGGCCATGACGGTGTCCGTGGCGCTTTCCAGGTGCTGCTGGAATTCCTTCAGCGGTTCATCGTTGATCTCGAACCCGAGCGATACGAAGAAGCTCTCGATGATGTTTGCAGCCATGCCTACTTCCTTTTCCTGAGCGCATCGAACCGCCGGTTGTATTCGGCCTCTTCGTCCATCGCCTCATGGAAGTCCGCCAGGTCGTTGATGCTGTACGTCCCGTCCTTCAGTTCCCGCAGCGTGCAGAGCGGCGGGTCCCTCATGACGGGACGCATCACGTACCAGTTGATGTTGGCGGACTCGATGACTTCTACTTCGTCACCGCGCTTTGGACTGAAGCGAAGAGGCCGGCGGGTAAAAAATCC
Source organism: Azospira sp. (assembly GCA_034002385.1). GTDB lineage: Bacteria > Pseudomonadota > Gammaproteobacteria > Burkholderiales > Rhodocyclaceae > Proximibacter. Next base: position 882 of record JAVFAT010000279.1, read on the forward strand.
GAGAAGTTGAAGCGCAGCGCCGCGATGAACACCTGCCACAGTTCCTTGTTGCGGCCGGAGAATGTGGCGTTGATCTCGACCCGCTTGCCATCGCAGGTGACGTACTTGAAGACCGTCTCCATGGTGGCCAGCAGCTCGTCGGCGTCCATCTTCGAGAGCAGCAGGCCGATGGCCGTGGCGCCGGCCTGCTCGGCGTCCTTCTCGGTCGAGCCGGTCTTCTTGGCGTCCATGAACGCCTTGAACAGTGGCTCGCCGATGACGCGGGCGACGGCGACCTCGACGCGGACCGCCTCGACCGGCGGGAGCGTCCCGAACGAGTAGGTGCGCTCGCCGATTTGCTTGGTGTTGTCCATGCTCCCTCCTGATTAACCGAGGATGCCGGCGGCAGCGGTGAGCACGCCCACCAGAGCCGGATCGCCGAGCAGCATGTCGAGGCGCTCGACCACGACCGTCCATTCCTGGGTGCCGGCCTGCGCGCCGCGGCCAAGCTCGGGCGGGCGCTTCAGGTAGCCGACCGTTCCGGTGGCCAGGTCCTGCCGGTAGGTGTCCTGGAACAAGCAATTCACCGGGACGAACGTCTTGGCCCCGCCTTCCTGAAGGGCGCAGAGGCTCATCAGGTACTTGTTGGAGCTGGACGTCTGCTGCAGCTTGAAGGTGAATTCCCCGGACTTGTCGGCCGAGATACTCACCATCATGTCGCCGTTCGCCCCCATCTTGTCCGATGCCGAGTCGGCCCGGCGGGCGATCTTGATGACGTCGTCGCCATCGGCCCAGCCGGTGATCTCGACGCCATTCACCAGCATCACGGTGTTCTGAAACGAATAGACCTTCATGTCTGTTTTCTCCTTGTGTCAGGCGCGGATCAGCGCTCGAAGGTGACGGTGATGTCGGCGAAGTGGATCGCGCCGGCACCCTTGGCGATGACCTGGATCGGCGGCGCCTTGCGGGCCTCACGGTCGGATTGGTTCTGCTCGGCGACCGGCTGGGCATAGACGTAGAAGCCCTTGGGCAGGAAGTCACCGGACTTCACCTCGCCGAGGTCCATGCCGTTCCAGACGCCCGGGGCCAGCAGGCCGTTATTCACGCCCTCGCGGCATGCCTTCTCGACCTGCTGCACCAGCGAGGCGACGCCCTTGTCGGTCTGCGGCACCTTGGTGGTCCGGGTGTAGAGGTAGCCGAAGACGTTGGTCTCGATCGCGTTCTGCAGCCAGTCGAGGCCGTGCCGCTCGTCGAAGAACTTGCCGCTGGCCATTACGCCCTCGGCCAGCATCGCGCTATCGCCGAAGTAGGTGTAGTAGTTGCAGTTCTTGGCCACGAGGGCGAGGCGCTGAGACTCCGTGATGTTGATCGGCGAGGTGCCGGGCAGCAGCTTGAACTTCAGGGTGATCGTCGAGTTCTGCTCGTTGAAATTCACCGTGAAGCCGCGGGCGAAGACCGAGACGATCTGGTACGGGTCGTTGTTGTCCCAGATATAGACGGTGCGGTCGTACTGGTTGCTCTTCATGTACGAGGCGATGTCATCGACGGCGGCCTGGTCCAGCACGTTGCTGTCGGCGGTGGTGAAGCCGAACATCTTGACGCGGGCTTCGGCCCACGCCGCGGCATCCTTCAGGTTCTGGGTCGTCAGCTCCTTGGTGAAGGTGACGCCGTACCAGGACGGGTCGATGTTCTGCAACGCGTCCAGCGACTCGGCGATGCTTTCGGCGGCGGCGCCGGCGGTCTTGATGCCCAGATCCTCGGCGCGGGACCCGAGCAGCGGCCCGATGTCGGTGCCGGCCGCGGGGGCGGTCGTGTAATCGACTGTCGAGGCAGCACCGGTGGTGC
>JAVFAT010000280.1:0-2667 GCA_034002385.1 Azospira sp.
GCTGGCCGGCGCCAAGTACCGCGGCGAGTTCGAGGAGCGGCTGAAGAGCGTACTGAACGAGGTGGCCAAGGACGAAGGCCGCATCATCCTGTTCATCGACGAGATCCACACCATGGTGGGCGCCGGCAAGGCCGAGGGCGCGATCGACGCCGGCAACATGCTGAAGCCGGCGCTGGCGCGCGGTGAGCTGCACTGCATCGGCGCCACCACGCTGGACGAATACCGCAAGTACATCGAGAAGGACGCCGCGCTGGAGCGCCGCTTCCAGAAGGTGCTGGTGGACGAGCCGACGGTGGAAGCGACCATCGCCATCCTGCGCGGCCTGCAGGAGAAGTACGAACTGCACCACGGCGTCGACATCACCGACCCGGCCATCGTCGCCGCGGCCGAACTGAGCCACCGCTACATCACCGACCGCTTCCTGCCGGACAAGGCGATCGACCTGATCGACGAGGCGGCCGCGCGCATCAAGATGGAAATCGATTCCAAGCCGGAGTCGATGGACAAGCTCGACCGCCGGCTCATCCAGCTCAAGATCGAGCGCGAGGCGGTGAAGAAGGAGAAGGACGAGGCCTCCATCCGTCGGCTCGGTCTGATCGAGGAAGAGATCGAGAAGCTGCAGAAGGAATATTCCGACCTCGAGGAGATCTGGAAGGCGGAGAAGGCGCAGGTGGTGGGCAGCGCCCACATCAAGGAAGAGATCGAGAAGGTGCGGGTGCAGATGGCCGACCTGCAGCGCAAGGGCCAGTTCGACAAGCTGGCCGAGCTGCAGTACGGCAAGCTGCCGCAGCTCGAAGCCCAGCTCAAGCAGGCCGAGAAGTCGGGCGACGCGAAGCAGCCGAACAAGCTGCTGCGCACCGAAGTCGGCGCCGAGGAAATCGCCGAGGTGGTGTCGCGCGCAACCGGCATTCCGGTCAGCAAGATGATGCAGGGCGAGCGCGACAAGCTCTTGAAGATGGAAGACCGTCTGCACCAGCGCGTGATCGGTCAGGACGAGGCGGTGCGGCTGGTGTCGGACGCCATCCGCCGCTCGCGCGCCGGTCTCAGCGACGAGAACCGCCCTTACGGCAGCTTCCTCTTCCTCGGCCCGACCGGCGTCGGCAAGACCGAACTGTGCAAGACGCTGGCCGAATTCCTGTTCGATTCGGAAGAGCACCTGATCCGCATCGACATGAGCGAATTCATGGAGAAGCACTCGGTGAGCCGCCTGATCGGCGCGCCGCCGGGTTATGTCGGCTACGACGAGGGTGGCTACCTGACCGAGGCGGTGCGGCGCAAGCCCTATAGCGTCATCCTGTTCGACGAGGTCGAGAAGGCGCACCCGGACGTGTTCAACGTGCTGCTGCAGGTACTGGACGACGGTCGCATGACCGACGGGCAGGGCCGCACGGTGGATTTCAAGAACACAGTCATCGTGATGACTTCCAACCTCGGCAGCCAGATGATCCAGCAGATGGCCGGCTCGGATTACGGCGTGGTGAAGCTGGCGGTGATGGGCGAGGTGAAAACCTTCTTCCGTCCGGAATTCATCAACCGGATCGACGAAGTGGTGGTGTTCCACGCGCTGGACGAACGCGATATCCAGAGCATTGCGAAGATACAGCTCGCCTATCTGGAAAAGCGCCTGGCCAAGCTGGACATGGGCTTGCAGGTGTCGGACGCGGCGCTGGCCGAGATCGGCAAGGCCGGCTTCGACCCGGTGTTCGGTGCGCGGCCGCTGAAGCGCGCGATCCAGGAGCACATCGAGAACCCGCTGTCGAAGAAGATCCTCGACGGCAGCTTCGGGCCGAAGGACGTGATCGTGGTCGATGCCGACGCGGCGGGTCACTTCAGCTTCCACAAGCCGAGCTGATTCTTACGCTGTCCCGGACGGGGGCAGGTCGCAAGGCCTGCCCCCGTCTGCATTCACGCCCTCAGTTTCAGTATCCGCAGCGCACCACTGGCCACCAGCAGCGCGATCGCAGTGCCGATCGCGAGATCGGGCCAGCGGGTGCCGGTGGCCGCCACCAGTCCGCCGGCAATGATGACGCCGACGTTGGCCAGCGCATCGTTGGTCGAGAAGATCCAGCTCGCCTTCATGTGCGCGCCGCCGTCACGGTGACGCGCCATCAGCAGCAGGCAGGCGAGGTTGGCCGCCAGCGCCAGCAGTGCGACGCCGCTCATCCACAGCGGCTCCGGCTCGCTGCCGGATACGGCGCGCCGCACCACCTCGGCCAGTGCGCCGCCGGCCAGCAGCAGCTGCAGCCAGCCCGACAGGTGGGCCACGCGCAGCTTGCCGGCCGCGCTGCGCCCCACCGCGTACAGGCCCAGGCCGTAGACCGACGCATCGGCCAGCATGTCCAGCGCGTCGGCGATCAGGCCGGTCGACTGCGCCCACAGACCGCTTGCCAGCTCGAACACGAACATCGCCGCGTTGATCGCCAGCAGCGTGCGCAGCACGCCGGCTTCGTCGCGGTCGGTAGCCGAGTCCGGCGGTGCGGCGCCCGATTCCGTGACAAGCAGTTCGGCGCCGAAGCCGAGCGCCGCGAGCTTCGTCTGCAGTGGCGCCAGCGAGCCCACGTGGTGCAGCGTCACGGTGCGCGCGGCGAGGTCGATGCCGATGCCGTGCAGTCCGTCGGCGCCATCGAGTGCCATGCGGATCAGCCGCTCTTCCGACGGGCAGTCCAT
>JAVFAT010000281.1:0-2658 GCA_034002385.1 Azospira sp.
GGATGACTACCTCGTTGAGTTCGCGGGCATAGAAGGCAAGGACGAAGGTGACGATGAACCAGATGCACAGCAGTACTGCCGTGACGACGAGGTTTCGCTGCCAGTAATTGAGCCTCCGGAACAGGCCTCGACGGGCGGGGCGTCCGGACGAAGGGGAAAAGTCGTTCATCGCAGGCACTGTTCCGGTCAGGGGTGGGCTTTGTCGGCCTGCCCGATGACGAACCCGACGTGGTCGTTCATTGCAGGCGCGCCTCCAGTCAGGGATGGGGGGAGCGTAGCCGGTCGACGAGCGCGCGCACCGGCTGCGGCGGTGGCGGCGTCAGCAGGCTGACGATGACGATGACGGCAAAACCGACCGGCACGCCCCAGACGCCGGCCGATGTCGACTGCACCTCCAGCCACGGTTCCATGCCGATGCCGTGCAGGCCGAGCCAGGGGATGTCGTGGAACTGCACGCGCACCATGTAGTAGAGCGTCATCAGCAGGCCGGCGACCATGCCGGCGACGGCGCCCTGCTTGTTCGCCCGCTTCCAGAAGATGCCGAGCACCAGCGCCGGGAAGAAGGCGGCGCCGGCGATCGAGAAGGCCCAGGCGACCATCGACAGGATGGTCGCCGGTTTCTGCGCGGCGAACAGCGCGGCCATCACCGCCACCACCAACAGCAGCGATTTCGAGATGACCAGCCGCCACTGCGTCGATGCCTCGGGGCGGATGACCTTGTAGTAGACGTCGTGCGAGAGCGCGCCGGTGATCGTCAAGAGCAGGCCGTCGGCAGTCGACAGCGCCGCTGCCAGCGCACCGGCGGCGACCAGACCGGAGACGACGTAGGGCAGTCCGGCGATCTCCGGCGTGGCAAGCACGATCACGTCCGGGTTGAGCGTCAGTTCGGCCAGTTGCAGCAGGCCGTCGCCGTTGATGTCCTCGATCGACACCAGGCCGAGCTTGCCCCAGGCGGCAATCCAGCCCGGCAGGCTGGCGATCTCGCTGTTGACCACGTGCTGGTAGATCTCGTACTTGGCGAAGACGGCATAGGCCGGCGCCGTCAGGTACAGCGCAAGGATGAAGAACAGCGACCAGACGACCGAGTTACGCGCTTCGCGCACGCTCGGCGTCGTGTAATAACGAACGAGGATGTGTGGCAGCGCAGCGGTGCCGATCATCAGGCAGAAGATCAGCGTGAGGAAATTGATGCGCGCCTCCCTGCTGTCACCGGGGAAGGCATCGGCATGATGGTTTGGCGTCGCCGCCCGTTCGAGCGCCGCCTGCCGCGCCTCGCCCCAGCGCGCCCGAGCCTCCTCGGCATCGGCCGGCAGCTCACGGCGCTGCCGCTCCAGCGCCAGCACTTCGCGCATCGGCACGTTGGAATCGAGCTTGCGCTCGTTGATCTCCTCGGAAAGGCGCTGCTTCTCCTCGACCAGCGATTCCGGCAGGCGATCGATGCGATTCGCATAGTCGTCGGCGCGCGCCTGGTAGCGGTGCCGCACCTCTTCCTCGGCCGGCAGGTGGAAAATCTCGCTTTCCAGCACGCGCACCTTCTCCAGCACTTCACCGTAGACCACCTGCGGTAGCGGGATCGAGGTCACCTTCATCGACAGCAGCGTCACCGGCGCCATGTAGGCAACGATCAGGATGATGTACTGCGCCACCTGCGTCCAGGTGACCGCCCGCATTCCACCGAGGAAGGAGCAGACGAGGATGCCGGCCAGCCCGAGGAAGACGCCGATCTCGAATTGCAGCCCGACGAAGCGGCTGGCGATGAGGCCGACACCATAGATTTGCGCGACGACGTAGACGAAGGAAGCGAGCACCGTGGCGAAGACGCCGACCAGCCGCGCCGCGTTGCCGCCGTAGCGCGCGGCGAGAAAGTCAGGGATGGTGTATTGCCCGAATTTGCGCAGATAGGGGGCGAGCAGGAGCGCCACCAGTACGTAGCCGCCGGTCCAGCCCATGACGTAGGCCAGCCCCTGGTAGCCGGAGAGGTAAAGCGTGCCGGCCAGCCCGATGAAGGAAGCGGCGCTCATCCAGTCGGCGCCGGTGGCCATGCCGTTGAACATCGCCGGCACGCGGCGGCCGGCGACGTAGTACTCGGAAACGTTGGCGGTACGGCTGAGGATGCCGATCGCCGCGTAGATCATGATCGTGAAGAACAGGAAGGCGTAGCCGATCCAGCGTGGCGGCATCCCCTGCCGTTCGAGCAGTGCGAGTGCGGCAATCAGGGCGGCAAAGCAGGCCGTATAGGCGAGGTAGTAGCTGCGCAGGCGATCCCCGAGTTGCCTTGCCACGTCTGCGTGTCCCGGTCAGCCGGCCCGGTGCAGCCAGCGTCTGGCCTTTTCGGTATCGAAGAAGGACTGCGCCGACTCCTTGCCGGACAGGGCGCCGCGCGTCACCGCCACCTGCAGCAGCTGCGCCGTGGCGTAGGCATCGGCGACCGCGTTGTGGCGCATGAAATTGCCGATGCCGAACTGGTTCAGCCAGTCGTCGAGCTGCACCTGCGAGCTGATGCGCTCGCGGAACAGCTCCGGCAGCACCCAGGCGAGGTCGATCCAGCGCAGTTCGAGGCCGATGCCGAGGTATTCCCTCGCCGCACGCTCGATCATCGCCTGGTCGAATTCGGCGTGATAGGCGACCAGCGGCGCCTTGCCGATGAAATCGAGGAAG
>JAVFAT010000282.1:0-2624 GCA_034002385.1 Azospira sp.
ACCTCTGCGAAGGACGCCTGCCACTGCTGCCGTCGGGCGCCGAACCGCGGTTTGCGCGCCGCTGCCAGCTGGCCGGCGGCGACGACTACGAGCTGTGCTTCACGGCTCCCGTCGCCGCCCGCCAGCAGCTCGCCGCCCTCGCCGCCGAACTCGACCTGCCGCTCTGGCGCATCGGCCACACGGCCGCCGCCGATGGCGACCGGCCGGCGGGCGAAACCCGCCTGTTCGACGCCGACGGCCAGCCCCTGCCCTTCGACGCCAAGGGATTCGACCATTTTGGCTAAGAAATCGCCCCCGCCTTCCGTCGCCTTCCTCCTCCGTCACCCGGCGCATCTCGTCGCCTGCGGCTTCGGCAGCGGCCTCTCGCCCTGGGCGCCGGGCACCGTCGGCACGCTCTTCGCGCTGTTCAGCTACCCGCTGCTGCGGCCGTATTTTGACGATGCCGGTTTTGCGCTCTTCCTCGTCACCGGCTACCTGTTCGGCATCGTCGCCTGCAACACCACCGGCCGGGCGCTCGGCGAAGCCGACCACGGCAGCATCGTCTGGGACGAAATCGTGCCTTTCTGGTTCGTCCTCTTCATGGCCCCGACTGGCTGGGGCTGGTGGATCCTCGCCTTCGCCCTGTTCCGCTTCTTCGACATCGTGAAGCCGCCGCCGGTCAGCCACTTCGACCGCATCAAGAGCGGCTTCGGCGTCATGACCGACGACGTGATCGCCGCCCTCTACGCCGTACTGTGCCTCGCACTGCTGAAATTCATCGTCGGCTGATGACCCACGTGCACGAAGATCTCGCCGCCCTCGCCGCCGAAGTCGGCGAACGACTTGCCGCGCGCGGCGAAATGCTGGCCACCGCCGAATCCTGCACCGGCGGCTGGGTTGCGCAGTGTGTCACGGCCATCGCCGGCAGCTCGGCCTGGTTCGAGCGCGGCTTCGTCACCTACTCGAACGAGGCCAAGATCGACCTGCTTGGCGTTGCCCCGGAAACCCTTGCCGACCACGGCGCGGTCAGCCAGCCGGTGGCCCTCGAAATGGCTGTCGGCGCGCTGCGTCGCAGCCGCGCACAGTGGGCGCTTGCTACCACCGGCATTGCCGGCCCCGCCGGCGGCTCGCCGGAGAAGCCGGTCGGCACCGTGTGTTTTGCGTGGGCCGGCCCGGAAGGCCTCGTCGAGGCCGGAACCCGTCACTTCACCGGCGACCGCGAAGCGGTGCGGCGGGCCGCCGCCGCCCACGCGCTCGCCGGGCTGCTGGCCCGGCTGGGGCCGATGCTCGCCTGAGGCGCTCGACAGGCAGGAAATACTGTATATAATCACACTGTATGCAATCACAGTAGCCGGCGCTCGTGGCGGTCCGGCACCGTGCCATAATCCGCGCAACATCAAACGAGGACGACTCATGGACGACAACAAGGCAAAGGCACTGGCGGCGGCGCTGGCGCAGATCGAAAAGCAGTTCGGCAAGGGTTCCATCATGAAGATGGGCGAAGGCAGCGTCGAGCGCGACATCCAGGTCGTCTCCACCGGCTCGCTCGGGCTGGACATCGCGCTTGGCATCGGCGGCCTGCCGCGCGGTCGCGTCGTCGAGATCTACGGCCCGGAATCCTCGGGCAAGACGACGCTCACCCTGCAGGTCGTCGCCGAAATGCAGAAGATGGGCGGCACCGCCGCCTTCATCGACGCCGAACACGCGCTCGACCCGTCCTACGCGCAGAAGCTGGGCGTCAACCTCGACGACCTGCTCATCTCGCAGCCGGACACCGGCGAGCAGGCGCTGGAAATCGCCGACATGCTGGTTCGCTCCGGCGGCGTCGACGTGATCGTCATCGACTCGGTCGCCGCCCTCACGCCGCGTGCCGAAATCGAGGGCGAGATGGGCGACCAGATGGTCGGCCTGCATGCCCGCCTGATGAGCCAGGCGCTCAGGAAACTCACCGCCAACATCAAGAAGACGAACACGCTGGTCATCTTCATCAACCAGATCCGCATGAAGATCGGCGTCATGTTCGGCTCGCCGGAAACCACCACCGGCGGCAACGCGCTCAAGTTCTATGCCTCGGTGCGCCTCGACATCCGCCGCATCGGCGGCATCAAGAAGGGCGACGAGGTGGTCGGCAACGAAACGCGCGTGAAAGTCGTCAAGAACAAGGTGGCGCCGCCGTTCAAGGAAGCCATCTTCGACATCCTCTATGGCGAGGGCACCTCGCGCGAAGGCGAGATCATCGAACTGGGCGTCGCCCACAAGCTGGTCGACAAATCCGGCGCCTGGTATGCCTACAAGGGCGAAAAGATCGGCCAGGGCAAGGACAACGCGCGCGAGTTCCTGAAGGCCAACCCGGCCATTGCCGGGGAAATCGAGGCGCGCGTCCGCGAAGCCGTCGGTGTCGCCGCGCCGCGCCCGGCCGCCGCCGAAGCCTGAGCCTGATGCGCGCCGCGCGCAGCGCGCCGGAATGCTGTCGGCGTGCGCCTTTCCCCACCCGGCACGTCCGGCGGGTGAACGCCGGCGCCCCGGGGCGGCAGTGGCAGGCCGGGAATCCAGGCCGATGAGCGCGGGCCGATGAACGAGGATCTGCGTCAGCGCGCCCTCCGGCTGCTGGCGCGCCGCGATCATGCCCGCGCCGAACTCCGGCG
>JAVFAT010000283.1:0-2621 GCA_034002385.1 Azospira sp.
AGGATGCGCACGTGCGCCTGCAACCAGTCCAGCCCGCTGGCCGGCAGCGTCGCCGCGTCCAGCCCTTCGTAAACATCACCGGCAAAGGCGAAGGCCGCCTGCCTCGCATCGGCCGGCGAGAACGGCAGCCGCCAGTCGGCGTAGCGCGCATGGTTGAGCGCGGCGAGCGGGTCGGAGAGCGACATCAGAGAAGCGATCTCAGCCGGCGAAAGTTCGCGCAGACGCTTGATCAACAGCGCCGACTGGTCGAGCAGGCGCGGCTGGGTGAATTGGGCGCTTGCCGGCGGCGTCTCGTAGTCGAGACGCTTCGCGGGAGACAGGATGAGGATCAAGACTTGCTCCTTCGGTATGTTGGAAGGGAGGCGACGGAAAGCGATTACCGGCCCGACTGTCGGCCCGATTGTCGGCCCGATTGTCGGCCCGATTGTCGGCCCGATTGTCGGCTCGACTGTCGGCTCGATTATCAGCCGACCGTCAGCCGACTCTCAGCCGACTCTCAGCCGATTGCCGGCGGACTCCAGTCCGCTTGCCTCCGGATTGTCCGCACGATTTTTCGCGCGCTTTCCCGGCCGGCACACCCGTTCGGCTCCCCGCGCGTGACGCCGCCAACCGGCCATCGGCGGGATGTCCGCAGCGCCGCCCTTCCCGGTTTCGGTTCGCTCCGTCATGTTCCTGATTCTAGCAGCCCGCCGGAAACTGCCCGGCCGCTTGCGGAGCAAGCCAGGCCTGTCCGGGAGATATTCCGACGGCGGATGTCAGGGCAAAGCCTGCCGCGGCGGAGCCTGCCGGCACCACCGCTCCGGCCCCCGGACCCGCCTGGCAGGGCATCCAGAGGGCGACTCTCCCGCCCTTGCTATAATCGCGGATTGTTTACAGAAAGCACGCTTGATGAAACGCAGCCGATTCGCCGCCCGCAGCCGCATCTCCGCCGACGCAGCCGAGCTTTCCCGCCTGGCGACCGGCCTGGCCGAGTCGGGTAGCCGGATCGAGGACGCCTACTGGGAAGCGCGCCTCACCGAACTCGTCGACGATCTGTTGCAGGCCGGCGCCGAGGACGACCTCAATGCCGCGCTCGACCGCCTGTTCGAGGCGCACCCCGGCGCCCACGACGAACTCGCCGACGCCATCGAGGGCCGCGCCGAAACCTGTACGCTGACGCACGCCGGACACGACTTCGACGTGCTCCTCTTTGCTGCCCCCGTACTCGCCTGGTCGCGTTACTCGATTCCCTCGGGCACGCTGCCGAAGGCGGCGGTGCAGGTGCTCGCCACGCAGCTCGGCGCGCATACCTTCGCCGCCGATGCCCGGGTGGCGCTCACCGATTACCTCTTCAGCCCGGATCAGTTGCCGCGCAGTTTCTGCGACACCCGGCAGCTGGCGCGCACCCTTGGCGCCGCCGCGATCGAAGGGCAGACACTGGCGCTCGACGCGCAGGGGCTGGACGAAACCAACCGCTTCCTTTCCGACGTGCGTTACCTGCTCGGCGCCGTCGTCGTCCGGCGCGGCCAGCCGATCTTTCGCTGGAACGAAAAGGACGGCTCACGCGAAGGCGCACTCAGGGAATGGATCAAGCAGGGCAGTCCGAACCTGGAGCCGCTGCTGACCGGCTGCGCCTGCCAGCCGCTCCTGCCCGACGCCTACCATGCCGCCTGCCGCGCCGCCGACCGGGCCTCGCGCCCCTATTCGCTGCGCGCCTCGGTGGCCTTCCTGCAGACCACGCTGGGCCTCCCGGCCGAGGCGCTGCGCGCGGTGGTCGGCCCCTTCCACGACCGCGAGCTGGAGGAATACCGCATCGGCCTCGGCCCGCGCGAACGCGACACGAACTATCACGGCGTCGTCTGGCCACTGCTCGGCAATGAGGACGAAAACACCGACGTTGCCGGCGAAATCGAGTCCGTGCTGCGCGAATGCGGACTGAAGGAAATCGTTTTCCACGACCATCCCTTCCCCTTCGAATTCTGCGACGACTGCGGGATGCCGCTCTACCCGAACACCGAAGGCGAAGTGGTACACCCGGAAATGCCCGAGCAGGCCCTCGACGCGCCGCCGCAGACGCTGCATGGAGCAGATAGACGAAAACACCTGCCGCAGAGACGCAGAGACGCAGAGGTTCGCAGAGAAAATTTCCCGGCGAGCGATGCTTTTCTCTGCGTTTCCCCGGTGCCTCTGCCTCTCTGCGGTGGGCGTGCCATTCATATGACCAACGACGAACTTCTCCGCCGCAGTCTCGCCGCCGTCTGGCATCCGTGCACGCAGATGAAGCAGCACGAGGCGGCGCAACCCCTTCCCTTGCCGATGATACCCATCGTGCGCGGCGAGGGCGCCTGGCTGGTCGATGCCGACGGCCGCCGCTATCTCGACGGCATCAGTTCCTGGTGGGTGAACCTGTTCGGCCACTGCAACCCGCGCATCAACGCGGCGCTCGCCGACCAGCTCGGCCGGCTCGAACACGTGATCCTCGCCGGCTTCACGCACGAACCGGTGATCGAACTTTCGGAACGCCTCGCCGCGCTCACCGGCAACGACACGGGAGAGCGGCTGGGCCACTGCTTCTACGCCTCCGACGGCGCATCGGCGACCGAGATCGCGCTCATGATGTCCTTCCACTACTGGCGGAACGC
>JAVFAT010000284.1:0-2614 GCA_034002385.1 Azospira sp.
CTTGTCGGCGAGGTCGAGGTTTTCGAGAATCTCGTCGATCCAGGCGGTGTTGTCGCGGATGCCGAAATAGCCGGACTGGATGACCAGCGTCTCGCGCACCGTGAAGAAGGGGTCGAAGACCAACTCCTGCGGTACCACGCCGAGCAGCCGGCGTGCCGCGCGGTAATCGGCGACGACGTCGTGGCCGAGCACGGAAAGCCGGCCGGCGTCCGGCCGGACGAGGCCGGCGAGGCAGGAAATCAGCGTCGTCTTGCCGGCGCCGTTCGGCCCGAGCAGGCCGAAGAACTCGCCCTCGGCGATTTCCAGCGAGATGCCGGCGAGCGCCCGCAAGGCGCCGAAACGTTTTTCGACCTGCTCGATGGCGATGGCGGTGCCCATGACGCGAAGCTTCGATCCGGAAAGAAGGGGGCGCCGCTCAGGCGAGCGGCAGGAATTCGTCGACGCCGTACACGCCGGCGAGGCTCGTCAGTCCGGCGGGCGGGTTGCGGATGGCGAGCGTCCGCCCTTGCGCGCGCGCGTCGCGCAGCCAGGCGAAGATGAGCGCCAGCGCCGACGAGTCGGCCTCGCTGACGGCGGCGAGATCGATCTCGGTGATGTCGCTGGCGAGCAGCGCGCGACCCTCGGCGAGCAGGGCCGGCGCGTTGTCGTGGCGCATCGGCGCCATGACCTTCAGCGTGTTGCCCTTGCGTTCGAACAGGCTCACTTCTTCTCGTTCCGGGCGGTTTCGATCTGCTGGTTCTTGGCGGCGATGGAGGCGATCAGGCCCTCGATGCCGCTGGCGCGGATTTCCTGCGCGAAGCTGTCGCGGTAGTTGGTGACGAGGCTGATGCCGGCGACGACGACGTCGTACACCTTCCACTGGCCGTCGCGCAGCTCCAGTCCGTAGTCGAGCTGCACCGCCTGCTGGCCGGGCTGGCGGATTTCGGTGCGGACGAGCACGTCGGTGTCGCCGGCCTTCATCCGCAGCGGCCTGTAGACCACCGTCTGGTCGCGGTAGGAGGTGAGCGCATTGGAGTAGGTGCGCACGAGCAGGGTCTTGAACTCCCCGGCGAGGCGCTTCTTCTGCTCCGGCGTCGCCTGCCGCCAGTCGCGGCCGACGGCCAGCGCCGTCATGCGCTCGAAGTTGAAGTGCGGCAGCACCTTCGCATCGACCAGTTCGATGGCCTTGCCGGTGTGGCCGCCCTGGATGTCCTTGTCGGCGCGGACGATGGAAAGCACCTCGTCGGTAACGCGCTTGACCAGGGCATCGGGCGTTTCCTGATCGGCGGCGGCGCCGCCGCAGAGGATGAACAGGCCGGTCAGCAGGGAAAGCAGACGCTTCATGATTCTTGCTCGCTCGAATTCTTCGGGTTGATGGGTGATGAAAGCTCAGTCCGCGTCGTCGTCGAATCGTTCCCGCGGCGGGTAGCCGTCGTAGACGGCGTTGCGACGGTGCTGCAGGTAGGCATCGCGGATGTAGGCATATTTGTCGAGCGCGCCTTCCTCGATGATGCGGTCGGTCGGCAACAGCGCGGCACGATGGTCGACGAAGCGCGTGCCGGCCAGGCTGTTGCGCAGCGGCACATCGCCGACGTGCCAGACCGGATCGAGGTTGGAGTCGACGACGAAGCCGGCGGCATCACGCACCGTGCGCGGGCCGATCACCGGCAGGAACAGGTAGGCGCCCTCGCCGACGCCCCAGACGGCCAGGGTCTGTCCGAAATCCTCGTTGTTTCCGTGCAGCCCCATCTCGCTGGCGACGTCGAAGGCGCCGCCGATGCCGAGCGTGGTGTTGATCAGTACCCGGCCCCAGTCGTTCAGCGCATCGCCCGGCTTGCCCTGCAACAGGTTGTGCACGCCGGTCAGCAGGTCGGAGACGTTGCCGAAGAGGTTGCCGATCACCACCTTCAGCGGCAGCGGCGCGACGTGGTCGTAGCCCTTGGCCAGCGGCTTGGCGATGGCCGTATCGATCGCCTCGTTTACGGCGAACATGGCGCGGTTGAAGCCTTCGGCAGGGTCTTTCGGGTTGTCGCCGGCCCAGGCGCCGCCCGTCAGGGCCGCGGCAAGGGCGAGAGTGGCCGCCGATTTTGCGAGATTTTTCTTCATCATGATGATCGATCTCCCTGCGTTGTTTTCGATGCGCACGTTTTTTTTGCGCGACGATTCCGCGCCTTACTTGCCCGGCTCCGTTGCCGGGCCTTCCGAGGCCTTGTCGAACAGGAACTGGCTGATCAGCTTTTCCAGCACCACGGCCGACTGCGTCTTGGCGATGACCGCGCCCGGTTCGAGCATCCGCTCGTCGCCGCCGACATCGAAGCCGATGTACTGCTCGCCGAGCAGGCCGGAGGTCAGGATCGAGGCGAAGGTATCCTTCGGAAAGCGGTAGCGCGTGTCGATGTTCATGGTGACGACGGCCTCGTAGGTTTCAGCGTCGAAGCGGATGTCGGCGACGCGCCCGACGACGACGCCGGCGCTCTTCACCGGCCCGCGCACCTTCAGGCCGCCGACGTTGTCGAATTTTGCCTCCAGCACGTAGGTTTCGGCGAAATTGGCGGCCGACAGGTTGCCGACCTTGAGCGCCAGGAAAAGCAGCGCAACGATGCCGATGGCGACGAAGAAACCGACCCACAGGTCG
>JAVFAT010000285.1:0-2609 GCA_034002385.1 Azospira sp.
GTGGCGATCAGCTCGACCAGGTGCATGTAGCGCGGCGGATTGAAGAAGTGGATGCCGCAGAAGTTCGGGCGCAGGTTCGCCGGCAGGCCTTCGGCCAGGCGGTTGATGGAGAGGCCCGAGGTGTTCGAGGCGATGATCGCGTCCGGCGCGATGAACGGGCTGATCTTGCGATAGAGGTCGTCCTTCCACTCCATCTTCTCGGCGATCGCCTCGATGATCAGGTCGCAGCCCTTCAGTTGTTCGAGGTGCTGCTCGTAGTTGGCGGCGTCGATGTAGGCGATGCGATCCTTGGTCGCCAGCGGCGACGGTTCCAGTTTCTTCAGGCCGTCGATGGCCTTTTTCACGATGCCGTTCGGATCGCCTTCCTTGGCCGGAAGGTCGAAGAGCACGACCGGCACTTCGGCGTTGGCGAGGTGCGCGGCGATCTGCGCCCCCATCACCCCCGCGCCGAGCACCGCGACTTTCTTGACGATGAAGTTGCTCAAGCTGTTCTCCTTTTGTGGATTAGCGTTACGCATGGCCGGCAGAGACGCTTTGTCGCCGGATTAAACGAACGTTTGAATTATATGCCCTGCTCCGCACAGGTCAAGGGCGCGCGGACAAAAATGCGGACGAACGAAAAACGGCGCCCGCAGGCGCCGTCCGCTTGTCGCCGGCCGGTCGCTGCCGCGACCGCGCCGGAAACCCGGTTCGTCATTCGAACTCGATGATGACCTGATCGACCGACAGGCTTTCGCCCGGCTGCGCGGTGATCTTCTTCACCTTGCAGTCCTGCTCGGCCTTGAGGATGTTTTCCATCTTCATGGCCTCGATCACCGCCAGCTTCTCGCCGGCCTTCACCTCCTGTCCAACCTGCACCGCCACCTCGCGCAGCAGGCCGGGCATCGGCGAAAGCAGGAACCTGGAGAGGTCGGGAGCCGGCTTGTCCGGCATCAGCGCCAGCAGTTCGGCGGCGCGGGCGCTCATGATCATGAAGTCGGCGCGGGTGCCCCAGTGGAACAGGCTGTAGCGGGTCCGGTGGCGCTCGACCTGGAGCGTGAATTCCTCGCCGTTGCAGGTGCCTCGGAAGAGCGATTCGCCGAGCTTCCAGTCGGAAAGGATGGTGTATTGGCTGCCCTTGTATTCGATCTGGTAGCCCCCTTCCAACGGGCGCGCGATGACTTCGTGCGGTTCCTTGACGTCTCCGTTCACGCGCACAACCACCCAGGCGTCGCTGACCAGGCGCTCGTGCCCCTGGAGCTGGCCGGAAACCGAGGCGGCGCGGTCGGTGTAGGAACGGTAGGCGAAGGCGGCGACGGAAACCAGCAGCGCCGGATCGTCGTGCGGCACCATCGAGGCGTCGAAGCCCTTCGGGTATTCCTTGGCGATGAAGCCGGTGTCGAAGATGCCGGACTGGAAGCGCGGATGCTGCATCAGCGCGGCCTGGAACGGAATGTTCGACGAGATGCCGCGGATGACGAAGGCGTTCAGCGCATCGCGCATCCGGGCGATGGCCTGTTCGCGCGTGGCGCCGTGCACGATCAGCTTGGCGATCATCGAGTCGTAGTACATCGAGATCTCGCCGCCGTCGTAGACGCCGGTATCGACGCGCACCTGGCCCGGAATCTCGGCCGGCGGCTGGAATTTCACCAGACGGCCGGTCGAGGGCAGGAAGCCGCGGAACGGGTCTTCGGCGTTGATCCGGCACTCCATCGCCCAGCCGTTGATGGTCACGTCGGCCTGCGAAATCGGCAGCTTCTCGCCGTAGGCGACGCGGATCATCTGCTCGACAAGGTCCAGTCCGGTAATCAGTTCGGTGACCGGGTGCTCGACCTGCAGGCGGGTATTCATCTCGAGGAAGTAGAACTCCTTGGTCGCGCCTGAGACGACGAACTCGACCGTACCGGCCGATTCGTAGTTCACCGCGCGGGCCAGCGCCACGGCCTGCTCGCCCATCGCCTTGCGCATCGCGGGATCGACGAAGGGCGACGGCGCCTCTTCGATGACCTTCTGGTGGCGGCGCTGGATCGAGCAGTCACGCTCGTTCAGGTACACGTAGTTGCCGTGCGAGTCGCCGAGCACCTGGATTTCGATGTGGCGCGGTTCGAGCACGTACTTCTCGATGAACACGCGGTCGTCGCCGAAGGAGTTCTTCGCCTCGTTGACGCAGGACGAGAAGCCTTCGTGCGCCTCGGCATCGTTGAAGGCAACGCGCAGGCCCTTGCCGCCACCGCCGGCGGAAGCCTTGATCATCACCGGGTAGCCGATCTTCTGGGCGATCTTCACCGCTTCGTCCGGCCCGGCGATGGCATCGTTGTAGCCGGGAATGGTGTTGACCCCGGCTTCGATGGCCAGCTTCTTCGACTCGATCTTGTCGCCCATCTTGGCCACCGAGTAGTGCTTCGGGCCGATGAACTTGATGCCTTCCTCTTCGAGCCGGCGCGAGAACTCGGCGTTCTCGGAAAGGAAGCCGTAACCCGGATGCACCGCCTCGGCGCCGGTCTGCTTGCACGCGGCGATGATCTTGTCCATCACCAGGTAGGACTCTTTCGACGCCGCCGGGCCGATGCACACGGCCTCGTCGGCCTCCATGACATGCAGCGCGTCCTTGTCCGCTTCCGAGTAAACGG
>JAVFAT010000286.1:0-2608 GCA_034002385.1 Azospira sp.
TTGGTGCCCGGCTTGGCGCCGGTGCCGCCGCAGGTGCCGCAGTCGTCCATGGTCGGGATGCGGATGCGCGTGTCGGTGCCGCGCGCCGCCTCTTCCAGCGACACTTCGAGGTTGTAGCGCAGGTCGGCACCGCGATAGACGCCGCTGCGACCACCGCCTCGACCACCCTGGTTGCCGAAGATCTCTCCGAAAATGTCGCCGAAGGCGTCGCCGAAGCCGCCGAAACCCTGACCGCCACCACCACCACCCATGTTCGGGTCCACGCCGGCGTGGCCGTACTGGTCATAGGCCGCACGCTTCTGCCCGTCGGACAGGATTTCGTAGGCTTCCTTCGCTTCCTTGAACTTGTCCTCGGCTTCCTTGCTGTCCGGATTGCGGTCCGGGTGGTATTTCATCGCCAGCTTGCGGTAAGCCTTCTTGATCTCGTCATCGGAGGCGTCGCGATTGACGCCCAGGATGTCGTAAAAATCTTTCTTCGCCATTCGTTTTCACCACAGATGCGCCAAAGGCACAGCGCGCCAGGAAGGGCTCCTGCCGCGCTGTGCCTCGGTCGTTGAACTGCTCGCTGTCAGCGTCGGGAGCGCAGCTTACTTCTTGTCCTTCACCTCGGTGAATTCCGCATCGACCACGTCACCGTCGTCGTCCTTGCGGCCGCCGGGGGCGGCGCCGCCGGCAGCTTCACCGGCTGCGGCCTGCTGCTCCGCATACATCGCCTCGCCCAGCTTCTGCGCGGCGGTGGCCAGCGCGGCGCTCTTGGCGTCGATCGCTTCCTTGTCGCCGGAGCGGATGGCCTCTTCCAACTCCTTGATCGCGGCTTCGATCTTCTCCTTCTCGCCGGCGTCGACCTTGTCGCCGTGCTCGGCCAGCGCCTTGCGCGTCGAATGCACCAGCGCATCGGCCTGGTTGCGGGCGTCCGCCATTTCGTGCGCGCGCTTGTCTTCCTCGGCGTGCAACTCGGCGTCCTTCACCATGCGCTGGATCTCTTCTTCCGACAGACCCGAGTTCGCCTTGATGGTGATCTTGTTTTCCTTGCCGGTGCCCTTGTCTTTGGCCGACACGTGCAGGATGCCGTTGGCGTCGATGTCGAAGGTGACCTCGATCTGCGGCATGCCGCGCGGCGCCGGAGCGATGCCTTCCAGGTTGAATTCGCCGAGCGACTTGTTGCCGCTGGCCATTTCACGCTCGCCCTGATAGACCTTGATGGTCACCGCCGGCTGGTTGTCGTCGGCGGTCGAGAAGGTTTGCGAGAACTTGGTCGGCACCGTCGTGTTCTTCTGGATCATCTTGGTCATGACGCCGCCCAGCGTCTCGATGCCCAGCGACAGCGGGGTCACGTCGAGCAGCAGCACGTCCTTGACGTCGCCCTGCAGCACGCCACCCTGGATCGACGCGCCGACGGCGACCGCCTCATCCGGGTTTACGTCCTTGCGCGGCTCCTTGCCGAAGAATTCGCGCACCTTCTCCTGCACCTTGGGCATGCGGGTCATGCCGCCGACCAGGATGACGTCGTCGATGTCGCCGATCTTCACGCCCGAATCCTTCAGCGCGATGCGGCAGGGCTCGATCGAACGCTCGATCAGTTCCTCGACCAGCGATTCGAACTTGGCGCGCGTGATCTTGATCGCCAGGTGCTTCGGGCCGGACGCGTCGGCGGTGATGTAGGGCAGGTTGATTTCGGTCTGCGCGCTCGACGACAGCTCGATCTTGGCCTTTTCCGCCGCTTCCTTCAGGCGCTGCAACGCGAGGATGTCCTTCTTCAGGTCGACGCCCTGGTCCTTTTTGAACTCGTCGATCACGTAATCGATGACGCGCTGGTCGAAATCCTCACCGCCGAGGAAGGTGTCGCCATTGGTGGCCAGCACTTCGAACTGGTGTTCGCCATCGACGTCGGCGATTTCGATGATGGACACGTCGAAGGTGCCACCGCCGAGGTCATAGACGACGATCTTCGAGTCGCCGGGTTTCTTGTCGATGCCGAAGGCAAGCGCGGCAGCGGTCGGCTCGTTGATGATGCGCTTGACGTCCAGACCGGCGATGCGGCCGGCGTCCTTGGTGGCCTGGCGCTGGCTGTCGTTGAAGTAGGCCGGCACGGTGATGACGGCTTCGGTCACTTCCTCACCGAGGTAGTCCTCGGCGGTCTTCTTCATCTTGCGCAACACTTCGGCCGACACCTGCGGCGGCGCGATCTTCTTGCCACGCACCTCTACCCAGGCGTCACCGTTGTCGGCCTTGGCGATCTTGTAGGGCATCAGCGCGATGTCCTTCTGCACTTCCTTCTCTTCGAAGCGGCGGCCGATCAGGCGCTTGACGGCGAACAGCGTGTTCGCGGCGTTGGTGACCGCCTGGCGCTTGGCCGAGGCGCCGACCAGGATTTCGCCGTCGTCGGTGTAGGCGACGATGGACGGCGTGGTGCGCGCGCCTTCCGAGTTCTCGATCACCTTGGGCTTGCCGCCTTCCATCACGGACACGCAGCTATTGGTGGTGCCCAGGTCGATACCGATGATTTTTCCCATGTTCGGGGTCCTCTATATATATGCGGGTGGAGGAGAGAGCTTGTCTGAGGTCGAAGTGGGGCGTTTGCCCCTGCATTTCAAGGGGCTTTTCAGCC
>JAVFAT010000287.1:0-2603 GCA_034002385.1 Azospira sp.
CGTCGTGCTGTGCCTGCTGATGGCGACCGGTGCGCTCGCGGCCTGGCCGGTGCATGCGGTCGCACTGGTGCAGGGCACTGTGGCGGTGCAGCAATGCGGTGCATCCGACAGCCGGTTCTGAACCGGTATTTCGTCGAAAATCGCAGTCAAATCAACGATTTCTTAACGTTTTGTGCGGAGCGAAAAAATTGGCACTGACTTTGCATGACATGACCCGTCATAACAGGTTCTTGAACAGGAGCTCGAACATGGCACCCCACCGCAAGCAGATCGCGCCCCCGGGCGCGGCGGAGGTCGAGGACGCGCTGTCGCCGGTATCGCAGATGCCGCTGTACACGCAGATCCGCGAAATCCTGCGCCGGCGCATTCTCGACGGCAGTTACCCGCCGCATTCGCAGATGCCGTCGGAAAGCCAGATGATGTCGGCATTCGATGTCAGCCGCATCACGATACGGCAGGCACTGGGCGATCTGCAGAAGGAGGGGCTCATCTTCAAGGTGATGGGCAAGGGCAGCTTCGTCGCCAAGCCCAAGGCCTTCCAGAGCCTGTCGCGGCTGCAGGGTTTCGGCGAGGCGATGTCCACCTCCGGCTACGAAACCTATTCGCTGCTGCTCAGTGCGAAGCAGGTCGCCGCCAGTGCCGTGGTGGCGCAACGGCTGCAGCTGAAGCCGGAAGCGCCGGTGTTCGAAATACAGCGCCTGCGCTATCTGAACCGCGAACCCATCTCGGTCGACGTGAGCTACTTCCCGCCGGACATCGGCGAACGGCTCGCCCAGGAAGACCTGGCCACGCGCGACATCTTCGTCATTCTCGAAAACGACCTCGGCCGCAACCTCACGCACGCCGACGTGCAGATCGAGGCGATCTCGGCCGACGCGTCGCTGGCCCGTCATCTCGACATCGCCGAGGCCTCGCCGCTGCTGCGCATCGAGCGCCTGACCTGGGCCGACGACCGGCCCATCGATTTCGAATTCCTCTACTACCGCGGCGATGCCTTCCAGTACCGCCTGCGCATAGACCGAAGTTGATCCATCGCTGGAAAGCAACGCAGGAATTCTTCGTTCGCAACGGCGCGCCCCGGCGCGACAGTGCAGCCCCAAATCAAGGAGAGAACATGAAACGCATCGACATGGAATTCGACCTCGTCGTCATCGGCGGTGGTACCGGCGGCCCGATGGCCGCAGTCAAGGCCAAGGAAAAGAACCCCAAGCTGCGCGTGCTGCTGATCGACAAGGCCAACGTGAAGCGTTCGGGCGCCATCTCGATGGGCATGGACGGTCTCAACAACGCCGTCATTCCCGGGCACGCGACGCCGGAGCAGTACGTCAAGGAAATCACCATCGCCAACGACGGCATCGTCGATCAGGAAGCGGTGATGGCCTACGCCGCCAACAGCTTCGACATGATCAACGAGCTTGACCGCTGGGGCGTCAAGTTCGAGAAGGACGAAACCGGCGACTACGCGGTGCGCAAGGTGCATCACCTGGGCAGTTACGTGCTGCCGATGCCCGAAGGCCACCACATGAAGAAGATCCTCTACCGCCAGCTGAAGAAGGCGCGCGTCGAGGTGACCAACCGCGTCGTCGTCACCCGCGTGCTGACCGGCGAGAGCGGCGAGGTGGTCGCGGTGATGGGCTTCGACTGCCGCACCGCCGACGTCTATGTCATCCGCACCAAGGCGGCGGTGCTCAGCACCGGCGCCGCCGGCCGCATCGGACTGCCGGCTTCCGGCTACCTGATGGGCACCTACGAGAACCCGACCAACTGCGGCGATGGCCACGCGATGGCCTATCACGCCGGGGCCGACCTGGCCAACCTCGAGTGCTTCCAGATCAACCCGCTGATCAAGGACTACAACGGCCCGGCCTGTGCTTACGTGACCGGTCCGTTCGGCGGCTTCACCGCCAACTCCAAGGGCGAACGCTTCATCGAGTGCGACTACTGGAGCGGCCAGATGATGATGGAGTTCTACAACGAACTCGAAGGCGGCAACGGCCCCGTCTTCCTCAAGCTCGACCACCTCGCCGAAGAAACCATCAGCGAGATCGAGCACATCCTGCACACCAACGAACGCCCGAGCCGCGGCCGTTTCCACGAGAAGCGCGGCAACGACTACCGCAAGCAGATGGTCGAGATGCACATTTCGGAAATCGGCTTCTGCAGCGGCCACAGCGCCTCCGGCATCCACACCGACGCGCGCGGCGCGACCTCGGTGCCCGGGCTGTACGCGGCCGGCGACTGTGCCAGCGTGCCGCACAACTACATGCTGGGCGCCTTCGTCTATGGCCGGCTGTGCGGCGAGCACGCGGCCGAGTACTGCGCCGGGCACGGTCTGGGCAGTCGGTCTCGCACGGCAGGCAGTACCAGCACTCGTCGAACTTCATGAAGGCCTTCTTGGTGAGCATGTCGATGGCCAGCACGTCGAGCGGGCACACATCGACGCACACGGTGCAGCCCTTCTCGGCAATGCATTTGTCGTTATCGACACTCACCGGCACCTGGGTCGGCGTAGCAGCTATGGTCATGGCGAACTCCTTGATGGATGTGTCGGTGGAATCAGGCGGCTTCGGCGTTGCGGGCGACACGCAGGCGCTGATAGGCGC
>JAVFAT010000288.1:0-2600 GCA_034002385.1 Azospira sp.
CCATCCTGACCACGTTCAACGAAGTGAACATGGGCCCGCTGATGGAACTGCGCAAGAAGTACGCCGAGAAGTTCGAGAAGACGCACGGCGTCAAGCTCGGCTTCATGTCCTTCTTCGTCAAGGCGGCGCTGCAGGCGCTGCGCAAGTTCCCTGTGCTGAACGCTTCGGTCGATGGCAACGACATCGTCTATCACGGCTTCTTCGACATCGGCATCGCGGTCGGCAGCCCGCGCGGCCTGGTCGTGCCCATCCTGCGCGACGCCGACCAGATGAGCTTCGCCGACATCGAGCAGAAGATCGCCGAGTTCGGCCAGAAGGCCAAGGACGGCAAGCTGTCGATCGAGGAACTGACCGGCGGGACGTTCTCGATCTCCAATGGCGGCGTGTTCGGCTCGATGCTGTCGACGCCCATCATCAACCCGCCGCAGTCGGCCATCCTCGGCATCCACGCGACCAAGGAGCGTCCGGTCGTCGAGAACGGCCAGATCGTGATCCGCCCGATCAACTATCTGGCGATGTCCTACGACCACCGCATCATCGACGGCCGCGAAGCGGTGCTCGGCCTGGTGACCATGAAGGAGGCGCTGGAAGATCCGGCCCGCCTGCTGTTCGACGTATAAACCCTCTCATTGCATGTTGACGTCTGCGCGCCGCCCGGAGAGAGGGCTGGGTGGCGCGCCGGACCAAGACTGCTTCTTTTTCCGGAGCAATTAAGATGTCCAAGGAATTTGATGTCGTTGTGATCGGTGCCGGCCCCGGCGGCTATGTCGCCGCCATCCGTGCCGCCCAGCTGGGCCTGAGCGCGGCCTGCATCGAGTACAACAGCTACGCCGACCCGAAGGGCGAAGTGCGCCTCGGCGGCACCTGCCTGAACGTGGGCTGCATCCCGTCGAAGGCGCTGCTGCAGTCGTCCGAACTGTTCGAGCAGGCCAACCACAGCTTCGTCATGCACGGCATTTCGGTCGAGTCGCCGAAGATGGACGTGTCGGTGATGATGAAGCGCAAGGACAACATCGTCGGCCAGCTCACCACCGGCATCCGCGGCCTGTTCAAGAAGAACAACGTGACGCTGCTGTCCGGTCTGGGCAGCTTCGCCGGCCGCGAGAACGAGAAGTGGAAGCTTGCGGTCACCCGCAACGGCGCCACCGAACACGTGCTGGCCACGCACGTCATCATCGCCACCGGCTCGCGTGCCCGTCATCTGCCGGGCATCGAGGTCGACAACAAGGTGATCTGCGACAACGAGGGCGCGCTCGCCTTCGACGGCGCACCGAAGAAGCTGGGCGTGATCGGCGCCGGCGTGATCGGCCTTGAACTGGGCAGCGTGTGGAAGCGCCTCGGCGCCGAAGTGACCATCCTCGAAGCGGCGCCGGAATTCCTGTCGGCCGCCGATGCGGCCATCACCAAGGAAGCCTGGAAGACCTTCACCGCCAAGCAGAAACTGGGCATCAAGCTCGGTGCCAGGATCGGCAAGGTCGAACGCACCGATGCCGGTGTGCGCGTCGAGTACGAGCACAAGGACGAGCAGCACGTGCTCGAGTGTGAGCGCCTCATCGTGTCGGTTGGTCGGGTGCCCAATACCGACGGTCTGGGCGGCGAATCGGTCGGCCTGAAGATCAGCGAGCGCGGTTTCATCGAGGTCGACGCTCAGGGTCGTACCAACCTCGCCAATGTGTGGGCGGTCGGTGACGTCGTACCCGGCCCGATGCTGGCGCACAAGGGCATGGAAGAGGGCGTCATGGTGGCCGAGTGCATCGCCGGTCAGCACGGTCACGTCAATCACGACACCGTACCCTGGGTCATCTACACCCACCCGGAAATCGCCTGGGTCGGCAAGACCGAGGCCCAGCTCAAGGCCGAGGGCATCGAGTACAAGGCCGGCCAGATTCCGTTCGCGGCCAACGGCCGCGCGCTCGGTCAGGGTGACACCACCGGTTTCGTGCGCATGTATGCCTGCGCCAAGACCGACCGCATCCTCGGCGTGCACGTGATCGGCAACAACGCGTCGGAGCTGATTGCCGAGGCGGTGGTGGCGATGGAATTCGGTGCCTGCTCGGAAGACATCGCGCGCATCTGCCACGCACATCCGACCTTGTCGGAAGTGATGCACGAAGCCGCGCTGGCCTGCGACAAGCGTCCGCTGCACTTCTGATCCGGAACCGCGCACCATGCCTCCGCACAAGATACTGAACGTTCCCGAGCGGGGCATGCTGGACACCTTCGAGGCCCAGCTCAAGGTGCGCGGTTATACCGCCGATGCGTCGCAGCGCGCTGCCGCCGAGCGGCTGCAGAAGCTGTACGGCGAGCTGCTCGATTTCAAGGCAGCCCGCCGCACCCAGCTGCGCAAGCTGCTGTCGCGCGCGCAGCCACCGCGCGGCGTCTGGTTCTGGGGCGGCGTGGGGCGCGGCAAGAGCTTCCTGATGGACTGCTTCTACGACGCCGTGCCCTATCGTCGCAAGAAGCGCGTGCATTTCCACGCCTTCATGCAGCAGATCCACGAGGCGCTGAAAAAGCACAAGAACGAAGCCGATCCGCTGGCGCAGGTGGCCGACGAAATCGCGCGGGCGACCCGCCTGCTGTGCTTCGACGAGTTCCACGTA
>JAVFAT010000289.1:0-2593 GCA_034002385.1 Azospira sp.
GGTTTCCACCAGGACGTCCCGGTCGACGACGTGATCATCGAGAAGGCCGAGACGCTCTGATCGTCGCCGGCACGGAAGCGCCCGCTTGATCCTCTTCGTCTCCGACCTGCACCTGTCGGCGCAGACGCCGGCGCTCAACGCCCTCTTCCGCAAGTTCCTCGGCGGCCGCGCGCGCGCCGCCGAGGCGCTGTACGTCCTCGGCGACCTGTTCGAGTACTGGGTTGGCGACGACGATCTCGACGATCCGGTACATGCCGAAATCGCTGCCGCGCTGCGCGAGCTGAGCGATGCCGGCGTCGCCGTCAACGTGATGCGCGGCAACCGCGACTTCCTGCTCGGCGAAGACTTTGCCACCGCCGCCGGCGCCCGCCTGCTGACCGATCCGTACGTGCTATCGACACCCGAATGGCAGTTCGTGCTCTCGCACGGCGACGCGCTATGCACCGACGATGGCGAATACCAGGCCTTCCGCACGCAGTCGCGCAGCCCCGAATGGCAGGCCGCCTTCCTGAAGAAACCGCTCGCCGAACGCCGCGCCATCGCCCGTGCCCTGCGCGCGCAAAGCGAAGCCGGCAAGCGCGAAAAGGCCGGCCGGGCCGACTACCTGATGGACGTGAATGCCGGCGCCACCGACGATTTCCTGCGCGCGCACGGCTACGCCACCTTCATTCACGGCCACACGCACCGGCCGGCAACGCACGACCACATCGTCGACGGCATCCACGTCGAGCGCTGGGTGCTTGCCGACTGGCATGACGAGGGCGGCACGCCGCACGGCGAGTGCCTGCTCTGGGACGGCGAACGGCTGTCGCGCGAGCCCTTGACCTGAAACCGACGCTTGGGCAGAATGCATCCACCCCAAAGGGGAGTAGCTGGATCGTCAGGTCGTCAATACGGGAATGCGGAAACGTCGTTCTCCGGCCTGCCGGGCAAGCGGTTGCCGCAAGGCGCGCCGCCTCTGCAAGCGAGACCTTTGCCGTACAGGCAAAGGTCTTTTTTATTGATCCGCCAGTATCGGCAAGGGGACCCCGACAGCAACCCCATTCGATACGGAGCCTGGCATCATGAAATTCCTCTTCTCCCTCCTTCTTTCGCGCCTGCGCGCGGGCGCCTTCCGGCTGCTTGCGCGCGGCCTGACCCTCCTGCTCCCGACGCTCCTCGCCAGCCGCCTGCGGCCGGCGCACGCGCACGACACCATGAACCGGCATCGCCCGGCCGGTCGCACCCTTCACGGCGAATATCGCCGTCTCGACAACTGACACCACGAACACTGAGAGAGCCGTCATGGAAGGTATCGCCAATACCTGGATGTGGGTGGGCTTCGCCCTTTTCGTCGTCATCGCCATCATCGTCGATCTGGTGGCCCTTGAAAGAAAGGGCGCGCACACCGTCACCATGCGCGAGGCGCTTGGCTGGTCGCTGCTCTGGGTGGCGCTGGCCTTCGTCTTCAACGGTCTGCTCTGGCTCTGGCTGGATCAGACCGCCGACCGCGCGCTGGCCAACCTGAAGGCAACCGAGTTCCTCACCGGCTACCTGATCGAGAAATCGCTGTCGGTCGATAACATCTTCGTCTTCCTGCTGCTGTTCACCGCCTTCGCCGTACCGCCGGAACAGCAGAAGCGGGCCTTGATCATCGGTGTCGTCGGCGCCATCGTGCTGCGCGCGATCATGATCCTGATCGGTGCCTGGCTGATCGCGCAGTTCCACTGGATTCTCTACCTCTTCGGCGCCTTCCTGCTGCTCACCGGCGTCAAGATGATCTGGGCCGCCGAACAGGAGCCTGATCTGGAGAAGAACCCGGTGCTGAAATGGATGCGTGGCCACCTGGCGATCACCCGCGATTTCGTCGGTGAGAAGCTGTGGCTGATGAAGGACGGCGTCCGCTGGTTCACGCCGCTGTTCGTCGTCGTCGTGCTGATCGGCATCACCGATGTCATCTTCGCAGTGGATTCGATTCCGGCGATCTTCGCCATCACCACCGATCCGTTCATCGTCATGACTTCGAACATCTTCGCCGTCCTCGGCCTCCGGGCGCTGTACTTCCTGCTCGCCGACCTCGCCAGCCGCTTCCACCTGCTGAAATACGGTCTGGCGCTGGTGCTGATCTTCATCGGCACGAAGATGCTGATCATCGACTGGTACAAGATCCCGGTGTTCGTGTCGCTCGGTCTCGTCGCCGTCATCCTTGCCGTATCGATGGTCGCTTCCTGGATGATTCCGGAAAAGAAGAAAGCGCCGGGTGACTGAACGCGCGTTCGCCGGCGCCGCGCTGGAGATCCTGCGCACCACCTTCGGCTATCCCGCGTTCCGCGGCAGCCAGGCGGAGATCGTCGACCACGTTGCTGGCGGCGGCGACGCGCTGGTGCTGATGCCGACCGGCGGCGGCAAGTCGCTGTGCTACCAGATCCCGGCGCTCTTGCGTCCCGGCGTCGGCATCGTCGTCTCGCCGCTGATCGCGCTGATGCAGGATCAGGTCGACGCGCTGCTGCAGGCCGGCGTGCGTGCGGCCTTCCTCAACTCGACGCTGGACAGGCCCGAGGTGCAGGAGATCGAGCGCCGGCTCTTCTCCAGCGGAGACGATGCACTCGATCTG
>JAVFAT010000290.1:0-2587 GCA_034002385.1 Azospira sp.
CAGCCCCGGCGTGCCGTACTGGACGTCGACGCCCTGGACCGCCAGCACCGGCACGGCGATTTCCGGCAACAGCGCAGTCAGGTTCCAGTCGCGGAACGCTTCGTCGAGCCAGATTTCGTGCCAGGCCCGGAACACCGCATCGGCCCGCTCGCCGTGGTAACGCGCCAGCCCGCGCAGCCGGCCGGCGGCGTACGCGGCCACGGCGGCGCGAATGCCGGCGAGCGTCACCTCCTCGACGAAGACGTGTGCCGCTTCGGTAATCAGCGCGCGCAAGCGTGGCGGCCGGGTGGCCGCGTGGATGAGGCCGATGCTGCCGCCGTCGGAGTGGCCGACGAGCGCGTAATCGCCTTCCGGCACCAGCCGTTCGAGCACCGCCGGCAGTTCGTCGAGCGCGTACGCGTGCAGGTAGCGCGCATCGCGCGGGCCGGGCAGCGGCGACGACAGCCCGTAGCCGACGCGGTCGTAAACCAGGCCGGGGCAGCCGGTGGCCGCACACAGGCGCTGCGGGAAATCGCCCCACATCGCGGTGCAGCCGAGTCCTTCGTGCAGGAAGACGAGCCGCGGTCGCCGCGTGTCCGTGGCGGCAATGCTCTCGTAGTGGATGATCCGCCCGTGGTCGAGCGACAGCAGCGGCATCTGCGGCGGGCTACGAACGCGAAGCGCAGGCCGGCACGCGCCTCATGCCGGCGACCGCGCCGGATCGCCGGCACAGGCCGCCAGCATCACGCCGTCGGCGGAGGTCGTGTTCGTCATTGAAGTGCCTGCCGAAAACTCCTGACAATGCCGGCCGGGCATCGCTCAGGCGGCGACGTCGAGCCAGGCAGCCGCTTCGTCGGCGTCGGCGAAAACCTGCGTCTCGGCATTGACGAAAATCTGTGACAACCAAGCTGCCCAGGTCAGCCACTGGCTGTCGGTGACAACGGCGATGCGATTGAAGTCGTTGGCGTGCGTGCGCGAGAACTTCAACTCCTCCCAGGCCACGTCGAGCGTGAAATCGGCCATTTCGCGCAGGTCGAAGAGCAGGTCGACCGGCCCCTCGAACTTCACCTTGTAATTGATCAGCTCCTCGAACTCCCGGTAATCGGCAAGCGAAAACTCGCCGTATACGGTGACGTTGACGCGGTGCGGCTGGTGATCGGTGACGATCATGTTCTTGCTCCGTTGTTTGTTGTTCCTCGCATCGAAGTTTAATCCTGTTCGGCCGGGTTGGCCCGCGAAACGCGCGTTGCGGCAATGCCGCTGGCGACGATCAGGGCGATGCCGAACCAGGCGCCGGCACTCATCGTCTCCCCCCACAGCACGGCGCCAAACAGGCTGGCGAAGACGATGGTGGTATAGGCCAGGCTGGCGGCGACAATGGGCCGGCCGCGCGCATAGGCGCGCGTCATGCATAGCTGCGCCAGCGTGGCGAAGACGCCGACACCGAGCAGCAGCAGGCCGCCGCGCAGCCCGACCGGCTGGAATTCGTAGGCCAGCATCCACAGTCCGCTGCAAATGCTGGCGATCAGCGAGAAGTAAAAGACGGTGCGCGTTTCCGGCTCGCCGCGCGCACCCAGTTCGCGCACGTTGAAATAGGCGAGGCCGGAGATGATTCCCGAGCCGAGCGCAATCAGGCCGCCGAGCAACTGGTCGGCAGCAAGCGTCGGCCGCAGCAGCAGGACAACGCCGGCAAAGCCGATGACGAGCGCGACGACCACGCCCCGGGAGAGGCGCATTCCGGAAAAGGCGGCGAAGTAGACGGCGAGGAAAAGCGGCGAGGTGTAATTCAGCGTCACCGCGGTCGCCAGCGGCAGCATGGCGATGGCGTAGAAATACATCAGCAGCGAGACGAAACCGCTGATCCCGCGGAACACCTGGTGGCGCAGGTGCGGCGAAGCCAGGCCGACGCCGCGCAGGCGCATCAGCGCAAGCATCAGCACGAGCGCGATGAGGCTGCGGTAGAAAACGATTTCCGGCGCCGAGAAAATCCCGGCGGCAAGCTTCACGCACACGCCCATGGCGGCGAAGAGGAAACTGGCGAGAAGCATCCACAGGGCTTGCATGTCTGAACCGGAGCGCCGGCCGGCACGGCTGGCGCTGGCGGGTATTCCTTTTCAGTGCGGACGTTCGCCGACGGGGCGGAGGAAAGAAGCGCGGCAGCTGGCGCACAGACGCCGCATCTTGCGTCGTGTCGCGGGCTTTACCGTGGGCTTTGTCGTGCGCCTTTTCGTGCACTCCGGCGGAACGCGGCCAGCACAGGCCGCCGCTGGCGGCGCGGATCTCCGTTCGCCAAAGCGCCGGCTTGCCGGCAATGCGGATGCAGCCGGCGCAGGACGGCGCGCAGCGGCGACGTCGGACATGCGAAACCTCCAGGAAAAACAGCGGTCGGATACGTGCGGAAGGCGGATTGTACCGCGCCGCCGATTTGACCAGAAGCCAGTATTTACGGTATTTTTCGGGGCTTTCTCCGGCCGCCGGGCGCGGTTTCGGCAAGCTTGTCGGCAGCCTTGCTCCGGCATCCTGCTTCGGCATCCGCTTCGGCATCCTTTTCCGTCGCCTCCGCCCGCTCGCCTTGCCGGTTTTTCAGTCCGCCTCTTTCGTCCGCCTT
>JAVFAT010000291.1:0-2574 GCA_034002385.1 Azospira sp.
GCCGCCCTGCCGCGTGCCGGCGTGCGCGCCTTTTCCATCGACGACGCATCGACCACCGAAATCGACGATGCCTTCTCGATCGAGACGCTGCCCGGCATCGGCTGGCGCATCGGCATCCACATCGCGGCGCCGGGCCTCGGCATCGTTCCCGGCTCGCCGCTCGACGCCATCGCCCGCGAACGCCTGTCGACCGTCTACATGCCCGGCAGCAAGATCACCATGCTGCCGGACGCCGTCGTCACGCATTACACGCTGTCGGCCGGCCACGACTGCCCGGCGGTGTCGATGTACCTGACGGTGACGCCGGAACTGGAAATCGTCGGCCACGAATCGCGGCTGGAGATCGTTCCCATCGTCGCCAACCTGCGCCACCACGAGATCGAGCCGCTGTTCAACGACGAAACGCTGGCCGCCGGCCTGCCGGACGCCTTCCCCTTCCGCGACGAACTCCGGCTGCTCTGGCAGCTTGCCTGCGCCTGCGAAGGGCGGCGCGGCAAGCCCTCGGCCGTGCAGGGCATAAACGACTACAACTTCGCCATCGACGGCGATCTCGCCGACGCCGAATCCTGCCGCGTCGACATCGTCGAAAGGAAGCGCGGCAGCCCGCTCGACAAGCTGGTTTCGGAACTGATGATCGTCGCCAACAGCACCTGGGGCGGCCTGCTTGCCGAGAAGGGCATCGCCGCCATCTACCGCGCGCAGACCGCCGGCAAGGTGCGCATGACGACCTCGCCGCAGCCGCACGAAGGGCTTGGCGTGGCGCAATACGCCTGGTCCACCTCACCGCTGCGCCGCTACGTCGACCTGATCAACCAGTGGCAGCTGATCGCCCACCTCTCCGACCTGACGCCGCATTTCGGCGGCAAGGGCCGGAGCAGCAACGATGCGCTGTTCGCGGCGATGCGCGACTTCGACCTGACCTACGCCGCCTACGCCGAATTCCAGCGCGGCATGGAGCGTTACTGGTGCCTGCGCTGGCTGCGCCAGCAAGGCCTGACGCAGATCGACGCGACCGTGCGCCGCGAAAACCTGGTCAAGCTCGACCACCTGCCGCTGGTACAGCGCGTCCCCTCGCTGCCGGAACTGCCGCCGGGCCAGCGCGTGCGCCTCTCCATCGGCGAGATCGACGAACTGACGCTCGAATTCGAATGCCGCCACCTCGAAACCCTCGGCGACGCGGAAGCCCTCGCCGGCGACGAGGTGACAGACGACTGAGATGGCGTTCCGGCTGCCATCCACCCTCGCCCGCCTGCTGCCGAAGGCGATCACCCTGCCGTTCGCCCTCGGCATTTCACTGGCACTGCACGCCACCACGCTGGCGGTGAATTTCGGTTTCCCCGACGCCGCGCGCACGACGAAGGCTCAGGCGCTGGAAGTCATCCTGGTCAACGCCCGCTCGACCCAGCGTCCGGCCGAAGCGCAGGCGCTGGCGCAGGCCCGCCTCGACGGCGGCGGCAACGTCGATGCCGAACGGCGCGCGCAGACACCGCTGCCGTCCTCGGCCCGCCGCCAGGTCGGCGGAGAACTCGAACAGAAGCAGCGCCGCGTGCGCGAACTCGAAGCGCGCCAGCAGATGCTGCTCACCGAGGCGCGGCAGCAAAGCCCCGCCGTGCCGCCGGCACCGGCCGACATGCCGGCCAAACCGGCGCCGCAGCCTTCGGGCCGCGACCTCGCCGCCTCGGCACTGGCGATGATCCAGCTCGAAGCGGAGATCAACCGCAATCTCGACGAATACAACAAGCGGCCGCGCAGGAAATTCATCGGCACGCGCACCGACGAATACCGCTTCGCCCGTTACGTCGAGGAATGGCGGCAGAAGGTCGAGCGCGTCGGCACGCTCAACTACCCGGAGGCGGCCAGGGGCCGGCTCTACGGCAGCCTCGTGCTGTCGCTCGCCATCGGCAGCGACGGCAGCGTGCAGAAAATCGAGATCAACCGCAGCTCCGGCCACAAGGAACTCGACGACGCCGCCAGGCGCATCGTCGCCCTGGCCGCACCCTACGCGCCCTTCCCGCCGGAAATCGCGCGCGACACCGACATCGTGGAAATCACCCGCACCTGGAGCTTCACCCGCGGGGACGCCCTGCAGGCCCGCTGAGGAAACGCACATGAACCGCCCGCCAGCCCCCGGAGCCACAACGCGGCGAACCGCAACCAACGCCTCCTGCGGAGGGAGTATCAGCACCCCGCCCGCCCGAAGGGATGCCCGCCAGCAACCGGAGCCGCTACGCGGCGAACCGTGCTCGCCCCCTCCCGCGGTGAGGGGATCGGGGGGAGGGTCAGCACCCCGCTCGGCCGCCCGAAGGGGTGCCATCCAGCAACCGGAGCCGCTACGCAGCGAACCGTGCTCACACCCTCCCGCGGGGAGGGGGTCGGGGGGAGGGTCGTCGTCTCATGACTGATCGTTACTGCGTTTTCGGCAACCCCATCGGCCACAGCAAGTCGCCGGCGATCCACGCGCAGTTCGCCCGGCAGACCGACGAGGACATTGCTTACGAGGCACGGCTCGCTCCGCTTGACGGTTTTTCCGCCGCCGTGCGTGACTTCATCGCCAGCGGCGGGCGCGGTGCCAAC
>JAVFAT010000292.1:0-2572 GCA_034002385.1 Azospira sp.
CCGCCAGTTGCCGGGCGTGCTCGGAGATGCCGCTTCGGCGGTGGAAGATTCGTTTGTCGATGGTCTGCTGGATTGTCCGCACTACACCCGCCCGGAGGTTTATGAGGGCGAGGCGGTGCCGGAAGTGTTGATGTCCGGCGACCACAAAAGAATTCGTCGTTGGCGGCTCAAGCAGTCGCTGGCGCGAACCCGGAAGCGCCGGCCGGATTTGCTGGCGCACCGCGTGTTGAGCGCGGAAGAAACGCAACTACTCACGGAGATATCCGGAGAGGAGCAATGCGGTGAGTAAGTGTTTATAAAGTTAAAGGATCTCACATGAACCTGATTCAACAGTTGGAACAAGAAGAAATCGCCCGCCTGGGCAAGACCATCCCTGACTTCGCACCGGGCGACACCGTCGTCGTGCAAGTGAAGGTCAAGGAAGGTAACCGCGAGCGTCTGCAGGCTTACGAAGGCGTCGTTATCGCCAAGCGTAACCGTGGTTTGAACTCCGGCTTCACCGTGCGCAAGATTTCGTCTGGCGAAGGCGTCGAGCGTACGTTCCAGACCTATTCCCCGCTGGTCGCTTCGATCGAAGTGAAGCGTCGCGGTGATGTCCGTCGCGCCAAGTTGTACTACCTGCGCGATCGTTCGGGCAAGTCCGCACGGATCAAGGAAAAGCTGCCGGCCAAGAAGGCTTCTGCCTAAGCGGCTGCCAGCAAAAAGGAAAAGGGGCTTCGGCCCCTTTTTTGCGTCCGGATTTTCTCGTTCCGGATATGACAAAGGAGCCACCGGCCCCTTTGCGCTCCCGAGGCTCAGGACTGCGTCTTGTCCTTCTCAATCAGCGCGTAGGCTGAATGGTTGTGGATCGACTCGAAGTTTTCCGATTCGACCACGTAGGCGTCGATGCGCGGCTCGGCATTGAGGCGGGCGGCGACGTCGCGGACCATGTCCTCGACGAACTTGGGGTTGTCGTAGGCGCGCTCGGTGACGTATTTCTCGTCCGGTCGCTTGAGCAGTCCGAACAGCTCGCAGGAGGCTTCCGCCTCGACCAGTTGGACGAGCTCCTCGATCCACATGAAATCGTTGGTGCGGGCGGTGACCGTGACGTGCGAGCGCTGGTTGTGGGCGCCACGCTCGGAGATCTTCTTCGAGCAGGGACACAGACTGGTCACCGGGACGACGACCTTGACCGAGGTGATGACCTCGCCGCCGGCGATGTCGCCGATGAAGGTGACGTCGTAGTCGAGCAGGCTCTGGACGCCGGAAACTGGTGCCGTCTTGTTGATGAAGTAGGGGAAATTCATCTCGATATGGCCGGTTTCGGCCTCGAGCTTGACCACCATGTCGCGCAACATGGCCGGGAAGTTCTCGACGGAAATCTCGCGCTCGTGGCTGTTGAGGATCTCCACGAAACGCGACATGTGCGTGCCCTTGAAGTTGTGCGGCAGACCGACGTACATGTTGAACATGGCAATGGTGTGCTGGATGCCTTCCGACTTGTCCTGCACCCGGATCGGGTGGCGGATCGACTTGATGCCGACCTTGTTGATGGCGATGTGACGGGTGTCCGCGGAGCTCTGGACGTCGGGGATGGGGGCGATGGCGTTCATTGGGGCTGTTCTACCGGGTTATTGTTGGGCCAGGCGCTCGCGCACGCTGCGCACGATGCCGTCCTTGTCGAGGCCGAGCTCGGCGAGGAGCTGACCCTGTTCTCCGTGATCGACGAAGCGATCCGGCAGGCCGAGACGCAGCACGGCCACGTTCAACCCGCGTTCGCTGAGCACACGCTCGATTTCCGAGCCGGCACCACCAATCACGGCATTCTCTTCGATGCTGACCAGTAGCGAATGGTTCCCCGCCAGTGCGACGATCAGTTCGACATCGAGCGGCTTGACGAAGCGCATGTTGGCGACCGTGGCGTCAAGTACTTCACCGGCCGCTTCGGCGGCAGCCACCTGGCTGCCGAAGGCGAGCAGGGCGACGCCCTGGCCGCGACGGCGGATTTCCCCCTTACCCAGCGGCAGCGTGTCGAGCGTGCTCGATGGCAGCGTGCCAATGCCGCTGCCACGCGGATAGCGCACCAGGCTGGGGCCGTCATGGGCGAAGGCGGTGGACAGCAGGCGCCGGCATTCGGCCTCGTCGGCTGGCGCTATCACGACCAGATTCGGGATGCAGGTGGCGAACGACAGGTCGAAGGTGCCGTGATGGGTCGGGCCGTCGGCGCCGACCAGGCCGCCGCGGTCGACAGCAAAGACGACCGGCAGGTTCTGCAGGGCGACATCGTGGATCAACTGGTCGTAGGCGCGCTGCAGGAAGGTCGAGTAGATGGCGACCACCGGTTTCAGGCCCTCGCAGGCTAAACCGGCGGCGAAGGTGACGGCGTGCTGTTCGGCGATACCGACATCGAAATAGCGATCGGCGTATTCGTTGGCGAAGCGAACCATGCCGGAACCTTCGCGCATGGCCGGGGTGATCGCCACCAGGCGCGAATCGGCCTTGGCCAGGTCGCACAACCAGTCGCCGAAGACCTGCGTGTAGGTCAGTTTGCCGCCGCCCTTGCCGGTGGCGATGCCCGCGGAAGCGGCGAACG
>JAVFAT010000293.1:0-2571 GCA_034002385.1 Azospira sp.
GCCGTCGCCGAGGTGATCGAGGAAACCCGAGCGGCGCAGCAGCGAGCCGGGCTGGGCGTTAAGGCCGCAGACGAGCAGCGTGCAGTGACGCTTCTGCAACTTGTTCAGCAGACTCTCCAGCCCTTCAAGGCCGGTGGTGTCGAGCTGCACCAGGCGCGTCATGTCGAGGACGACGATCTCCGGATGGCCGGCAGCCGGGTCGAGTAGTTCCTCAAGCTTGTTCACCGCGCCGAAGAAGAGCGAGCCGTAGAGCTGCCAGGCGGTGACACGCGCGCTGCCGTCCGGGTACAGGAAGCACGGCTCCATCGCGTCCTCGTCGAGCGGCAGACGCTGGATTTTCGTCAGCTCGGACATGCGGTAGATGAAGGCGAGGCAAGCCAGCACCATGCCCAGTTCGACGGCGATGGTCAGATCGAAGATCACCGTCACGAAGAAGGTGGCAAGCAGGATGATGCGGTAGTTGTTGGTGTAGCGGCGCAGTTCGCGGAATTCGTGCCACTCGCCCATGTTGATGGCGACGACCATGACGATCGCCGACAGCGTCGCCAGCGGCACGTAGGAGGCGAGCGGCGCGGCGACCAGCACGATGGCCAGCAGCACGCCGGCGTGGATCATGCCGGCGACCGGCGTGCGGCCGCCGGTCTTGACGTTGGTCGTGGTGCGGGCAATGGCGCCGGTGGCGGCGAAACCGCCGAAGAGCGGCGCGGCGATGTTGGAAAGCCCCTGCGCGATCAGTTCCTGGTTCGGGTCGTGGCGGTCGTCGATCTGGCCGTCGGCGACGCGTGCCGAGAGCAGCGACTCGATGGCGCCGAGCAGCGC
The DNA here is from genome assembly GCA_034002385.1 of Azospira sp. Taxonomy (GTDB): domain Bacteria; phylum Pseudomonadota; class Gammaproteobacteria; order Burkholderiales; family Rhodocyclaceae; genus Proximibacter. The sequence continues at coordinate 820 of JAVFAT010000293.1, forward strand.
GATGGTGATCGCCGGCGAGATCAGCTTGCCGAAATCGTGGATCGACAGCGGCGGAATGCCGAATTCCGGCAGCCCCTGCGGGATGCCATTGAAGCGGCTGCCGATGGTTTCCACCGGCAGGTCGAAGAGCCAGGCCGCCAGCGTGCCGACGACGAGCACGGCGAGTGGCCCCGGTGCCCGCCGCAACGGTGCGAACAGCCGCGCCAGCCGGTTGTAGAAGACCAGGAAGAGCAGCGAGGCAACAGCCAGCCCGAGCGTCGGCATGTCGACGGTGTGGGCGTGCGCCGCCAGCGTCTGGATGCGGGCGAAGAACTCGGCCGGCAGGGAGTCGATCTGCAGGCCGAAGAAATCCTTGATCTGCGCCATGAAGATGACGACGGCGATGCCGTTGGTGAAGCCGATCACCACCGTCACCGGGATGAAGCGGATCAGCTGCCCCATGCGCGCGATGCCCATCGCCAGCAGGAAGATACCGGCAAGCATGGTCGCACCGAGCAGGTTCACGTAACCGTGCGCGGCGACGATGCCGTAGATGATGGGGATGAAGGCGCCGGTCGGACCGCCGATCTGCACACGCGAGCCGCCGAAGACGGCGGTCAGGAAGCCGGCGACGATGGCCGTCCAGATGCCGGCGGTCGGTGAAACGCCGCTGGCAATGGCAAAGGCCATGGCCAGCGGCAAGGCCAGCACGCCGACGGTGATGCCGGCGGCGAGGTCATTGCCGAATTGCGCGCGGTTGTAACCGGGGAGGCAGTCGAGGAGTTTGGGGCGAAAGAGGAAATTCATGATGGCCGAATCGATCGGCGCATTCTATTCCCTTGATTTTCGCTGTCAATGTGATGCAAACGGAAACGCGCAGCCGACACGGGATGAAAACCCCGTGCCAACTCCGTCTCCGGGTGCGGCGAGAGCGGCCGCAAGCCGCTTCGCGCAAGGGCGCGCCGCCCCTGCGGGCGACAGCGCCGGAGTCGTCTTACTGCATCTGCTGGATGCCGGCGAGCAGCCAGCCGCCACTGCCGTCACGTGGTTTGACGAGGTGCCAGACTTCGTCGACCGGCTCGGCGGCGGCGTTCGCGTCCTCGCGGACAAGGCCGGTGAATCGGACGCTGACGACGTAGCGGTTTGCTTCCTCGGCCACGTCGAGCACGTCGGCTTCGATGCTGACGACATCCGTCTCCTGCGTTGCACCGCCGCGCTCGCTGATGTCCATCTTGATCTCGGCGAACATCTCCGGCGTGGTGAATTCGCGGATGTCGTCCAGATTGCCGGCGTCGTTGGCGGCCTGGAGGCGGATGAAATGCACCTTGGCGTTACGCACGAAGGCCGGAACATCGAAATCGGCGGGAATGTTGCCGCCGCTGCCCGCCTCGACTGCCGCCGCAGCACTGGCTGCGGCCGTGCCGCCAGCCGGCCGCAGCATGTCGTAGCTCCGGTTGGCGGACTGCCCGTCTACGCCGGCCGGCGCACCCGCCGAATACCGCGTCGCTCCTGCGCCGGCCATTGCCGGCTGCTGTCCGGCCGCCCGCCGGCGCGCGATCATGCCGACGACAACCACCACCGCCAGCACAGCCAAGCCGATCAGCAGCATGGACGCAAGCTCCTCGCCGAAGCCGAGGTGCGAGGCCAGTGCCGCCAGGCCGAGGCCGGCGGCGAGACCGGCGAGCGGCCCCATCCATGAACGCTTCGGCTGCGTCGGCGCGGCACCGGCAGCATTCCGGGCCGGTGCAGGCGCGGCGGCCGGCGCTTTCGGCG
>JAVFAT010000294.1:0-2570 GCA_034002385.1 Azospira sp.
GCTGGTCGTGCCGCTGAAGGTCAAGGACGAGGTGCTCGGCTTCGTCTATCTCGAATCGGCGGGCGAGCTGACCAACGATGTTCGCGAGCTGATTCGCGTCATGGCCAACCAGTGCGCCGCAGCGCTGGACAACTTCCGCCTGCACCACAGCCTGGCGGAGTCCTACGAGGAGGCCATCGACATGCTCGGCCAGGTGGCGGAATTCAAGGACAGCGCCACCGGCAAGCACATCCGCCGCATCCAGGAATACACGCAGCGCCTGGCACTGGCGCTTGGCTGCCCGGACGAGGAGGCGAAGGTCTACGCCAAGGCCAGCCGCCTGCACGACATCGGCAAGGTCGGCATCCCCGACAACATCCTGCGCAAGCCGGGCAAGCTGACCGAGGACGAGTTCGCCATCATGAAACGGCACACGCGCATCGGCGACGCGGTGCTCAGCCGCAGCGTCTCGCTGGCCGTCGCCCGCGTGGTCGCCAAGTCGCACCACGAGCGCTGGGATGGCACCGGCTATCCCGAAGGGCTTGGCGGCGAGGATATTCCCTATCCGGCGCGCATCGTCGCCGTCGCCGACGTTTTTGACGCGCTGCTCAGCATCCGGCCGTACAAGCAGCCGTGGCAGGAGGCCGATGCAGCGGCGCAGATCCACCTCGGCCGCGGCACGCATTTCGATCCGCAGGTGGTCGATGCCTTCATGGCGCTGTATCACGATGGCCGCTTCGACGACCTCATCGCCAACGTCCGGGAAGGCAAGGACTGAGCGCCGGGGCGGCGGGTATAATCGCGGTCTTTCCCTGATTTTGTGAATGCCGTGAGCCAGCTCGACGAAGAAATCTCCCGCCGCCGCACCTTTGCCATCATTTCCCACCCCGACGCCGGCAAGACGACGCTGACCGAAAAGCTGCTGTGGTTCGGCGGCGCCATCCAGGTGGCCGGCGAAGTGCGCGCCCGCAAGGCATCGCGCCACGCGACCTCGGACTGGATGGAGCTGGAGAAGCAGCGCGGCATCTCGGTGACCTCGTCGGTGATGCAGTTTCCCTACCGCGAATGCATGATCAACCTGCTCGACACGCCAGGCCACGAGGATTTCTCGGAAGACACCTATCGCACGCTGACCGCCGTCGATTCGGCGACCATGGTCATCGACTCGGTCAATGGCGTCGAGGCACAGACGATCAAGCTGTTGAACGTCTGCCGCATGCGCGACACGCCGATCCTGACCTTCATCAACAAGCTTGACCGCGAGGGCAAGGAGCCGATCGACCTGCTGGATGAAATCGAGTCGGTGCTCGGCATCCAGTGCGCCCCGATGACCTGGCCGATAGGTATGGGCAAGCGTTTCCGCGGCGTTTATCACCTGTACGACGATACCATCGCCTTCTTCGATCCGCAGGCCGAGAAGGGCACGGCCGAGATGATCCAGGGCCTCGACAACCCGCGCCTCGACGAGCTGATCGGCAGCCAGGCCGACGAACTGCGTATGGACATCGAGCTGGTCCGTGGCGCCTCGCACGCCTTCGACGCCGAGGCTTACCTGGCCGGCAAGCAGTCGCCGGTGTTCTTCGGCTCGGCGGTCAACAACTTCGGCGTGCAGAGCCTGCTCGACGCCGTCGTCGATCTGTCGCCGGCGCCCATCGCCCGGCCGGCGGTGACGCGCAAGGTCGAGCCGAACGAGCCGAAGTTCTCCGGCTTCGTGTTCAAGATCCAGGCCAACATGGACCCCAAGCACCGCGACCGCATCGCTTTCCTGCGCGTCTGCTCGGGCCGCTTCGAGCGCGGCATGAAGGTCAAGCAGGGCGCCGGCGGCAAGTTCCTTGCCGTTAACAACGCCATCACCTTCATGGCCCGCGATCGCAGCACGACCGACGAAGCCTGGCCGGGCGACATCATCGGCATTCCCAATCACGGCACCATCCGCCTCGGCGAAACCTTCACCGAAGGCGAAGACCTGCGCTTCACCGGCATCCCCTCATTCGCCCCGGAGCATTTTCGCCTGGCGCGTATCGCCAACCCGCTGAAGATCAAGCAACTGCAGAAGGGCTTGCAGCAGCTGGCGGAGGAGGGCGCGACCCAGTTGTTCCGGCCGATGTCGGGCAACGACCTGATTCTTGGCGCCGTCGGTACCCTGCAGTTCGACGTCGTCGCCAGCCGGCTGGAAAACGAATACGGCGTGCAGGTCATCTTCGACAGCTACAACTGCTCGACGGCTCGCTGGATCCACGGCGATGCCGCCGAACTGCGTCAGCTCTCGGAGCGCTACAGCGCCAACGTCGCCCTCGACGGGGCCGACGACCCGGTTTATCTGGCGCCGAACAATGTCTACCTGAACATGGTCAAAGAAAAGTATCCCAACCTGCGCTTCCTCGAAGCGCGCGAGGTGATCTAAATATGACGGTCAAGGTTCAGGAAGCGGATTTCGACGTCGGCGCGGAGCTGGCCGCGTTGCGCGCCGGCAACGCCCGTGTTGGCGCGCTGGCCAGCTTCCTTGGCCTGGTCCGCGACATCAATGATGGCGCCGCCGTTTCCGGCATGACCCTGGAACACTATCCGGGCATGACCGAGAAGGCGCTTGA
>JAVFAT010000295.1:0-2534 GCA_034002385.1 Azospira sp.
GCGCCGGAACGATCCACAGGAAGGCGTCGTCCCGGCCCGCCGCGAGGCGCATGTCCGGCGCCCAGTCGCCCATGTCGAAACCGTGCGACACCAGCCGCGTGCCCGGCCGCATCTTCATCAGCAGCGGGCGCAGCCGCTTGTTCAGCACCGGCGTCAGGAAGAAGGTGACGACGGTGGCTTCGGAAAAATCCTCGACGAAGATGTCGCCGGTGATGATCTTCACCCGGTCGGCGACGCCGGCGCGTTGCACGTTGCGCCGCGCGAGATCGGCTACTTCCGGCGTGTATTCGATGCCCACCGCGCGCGCGCCGAACTCGCGGGCGGCGGTAATCGGAATTCGCCCCTCGCCGGCGCCGAGGTCGTAGACGATGTCCGCCGCCGTCACCTGCGCCGCTTTCAGCATCAGCGTCACCATCGCATCCGGCGTCGGCGCCCAGAACACGTCCTTGCCGTCGTGGCCGTGTTCGAGGCGGAACTGTTCGTCGCCGTAGTTCTTCGCGGCGTGGGCGGGAAAACTCAGGCCGAGGAGGACGGCGCAGGCGGCGAGGGTGCGGGCGAAGCAGGCGGGCATGGGCGGTGGACGTGTCGGATACGGGGTTGCGGGGCAGTATAGCGACGCGCCCGGCGGCTTTCTCCGGGATGGATCAAGGAATCGGCGCTCCGGAGCGCTCAGCGCGCGACCTTGAGCAGCTCGACCTCAAAGGTCAGCGTCGCGTTCGGCGGCACCGCCGAGCCGGCGCCGCGCGCACCGTAGGCGATCTCCGGCGGGCAGGTCAGCCTGGCCTTGCCGCCCTCCTTCATCTTCGAGACGCCTTCCGTCCAGCACGGGATCACCCGGTTGAGCGGGAACGCCGCCGGCTGGCCGCGCTTGTACGAGCTGTCGAATTCCTTGCCATCGGCCAGCGTGCCGCGGTAATGCACCTGCACGGTGGCCTGCGGCGAAGCCTGCGCGCCGGTGCCTTCCTGCAGCGATTCATAGATGAGGCCGGAGGCGGTCTTCTCCGGCGCGCCGGCCTGGGCGGCCGCTGCCACGGCCAGCAGGGCGCTTGCCGCGAATTTCTTCCATTGCTGCATCGATTTCTCCATGAGGTGCGAGTGTATTGACGAGAGCGGGACGCTACCGGGAAGGCGGGCAAGGGGCAAGGGCGGCGCTTGTGTCGGGAGGATGTGAGCCGGGTGAGAGGTGAGTAAGAGGGGGGGCGGAGATTTCTTTCTGTACCTTTATAAGGTACGATCGAACTGTTTTCAGGTTCGGGGCCGCGCATGACTCAAACTTTCACGAATGGCATTGCCGGTGCCCTGTTCAGCAAGACGCTGGGCGGGGTGCTTGCGCTGCTGTTCGGGCAACCGGACCGCGCCTGTTACACGCGTGAAATCGTCAAGCAGGTGGGCACCGGTGGCAGTCAGGTCAACAAGGAGCTGGAGCGCCTGACCGCCGCCGGCCTGATCCTGCGCGAGCAGCGCGGCAATCTGGTTTTCTACCGGGCAAACCCGGAGGCTGCGGTCTATCCGGAGCTGGTCGGCCTTGTTGGCAAGTCGTTCGGCATCCCCGATCGACTGCGCCGCTTCATCGAGCCTTTGGCCGACCGTATCCAGTATGCGGGCGTCTTCGGGTCGGTGGCACGGGGGGCGCATCGCGCCGACAGCGATGTCGATCTGTTGCTTGTCGGCGACGTGCGTCTGTCTGAACTGGCGATTCCGCTGCACGAGGCGGAAGCCGCGCTCGGCATGAAAGTGTCGCCGACCGTGATGACGCTGGACGAATTCCGCAAGCGTCGCCGAAGCGGCGATCACTTCCTGAGCAAGGTGCTAGCCGGTGAGCTGATCCCGCTCCTGGGCGCCATCGAGGAAGCTGACGTGGCATGAGCAGTCTCGAAAATCTCGTCCGCGTCGGCCAACTCAAGACAGAAGTGCCTGCCGACGACGAAATCGCCGCCGGCCTGAGGAAGGCCACCCTCTACCTGGCGGATGCCGCGCTCCCCTCGCTCAGTTCGCCCGGCCGTTTCATGCTCGCCTACGATGCCGCGCACGCCCTGGCTTTCGCGGCGCTGCGCGCCAATGGCTATCGTCCGGATGCCGGGCGCGGCCACCGTGCGGTGGTGTTCCAGACGCTGGGTGCGACCATCGGTGCGTCGCAGCAACTGTGGGTCACGCTCGACCGCTACCACACCCGGCGCAATGCCTCGGAATACGGCGGCATGGTCGAGGCCAGTGCGTCCGAGGCAGGGGATTTGCTGGCGGCGGCGCAGGAATTGCACACGTTGTTTCGTGACTGGTTGGCAAGGAATCGGCCAGGGGCGATGCTCTGACGGGACGGGGCCTGCGTCTCCGTGGCCGATGTTCCAGAAGCCTCGATACTCCGATCGACGGGCCGGCACGGATTCCCGATCCTCGTCCTCAGTCCGCTTCGACTACGGAAAACGCAATGCCGGCGCCCTGGCGGACGATTTCCGTTACCGCGCAGTGGCTGACGGCGTCGATCACCCGGGTTTTTGCCTCCGGCGTGAAATGCGACGGGAAGCGGATCGAGGTGA
>JAVFAT010000296.1:0-2523 GCA_034002385.1 Azospira sp.
CACCGACGACACGCCGAAGCGTTTCGAGGCCTACGGCTGGCACGTCATCCCGAACGTGGACGGCCATGACGCCGCCGCCATCGAGGCCGCGCTGAAGGCCGCGCAGGCCGAGACCGAAAAGCCGACGCTGATCTGCTGCAAGACCGTGATCGGCCTCGGTTCGCCGAACAAGGCCGGCTCGCACGACGTGCACGGCGCTCCGCTCGGTGCCGACGAGATCGCCGCCGCCCGCGCCCACATCGGCTGGCCGCACGCGCCGTTCGAGATCCCGGCGGACGTGTACGCCGCCTGGGACGGCAAGGCCAGGGGCGCTGCAGCCGAAGCCGAATGGAACCAGCGTTTCACCGCCTACGCCGCCGCCTTCCCGGAACTCGCCGCCGAATTCAAGCGCCGCATGGCCGGCGAACTGCCGGCCGACTGGACGGCGACGGTCGAAAAATACGTTGCCGAAACTGCTGCCAAGGCCGAGAACATCGCCACGCGCAAGGCCTCGCAAAACGCCATCGGCGCCTACGCGCCGGCGTTGCCGGAGCTGATCGGCGGCTCGGCCGACCTCGCCGGCTCCAACCTGACGCTGTGGAAGGGTTCCAAGGGCGTCACCCGCGTAGACGGCGGCAATTACCTGTTCTACGGCGTACGCGAATTCGGCATGACGGCGATTGCCAACGGCCTTGCGCTGCACGGCGGCCTGATCCCCTACACCGCGACCTTCCTCGTCTTCTCGGACTACGCGCGTAACGCGATCCGCATGGCGGCGCTGATGAAGCAGCGCCAGGTGATGGTCTACACGCACGATTCGATCGGCCTCGGCGAGGACGGCCCGACGCACCAGCCGGTGGAACACGTCGCCAGCCTGCGCCTGATCCCCGGCTGCGACGTCTGGCGTCCGGCCGACGCGACCGAAACGGCCGTCGCCTGGGCAGCCGCGCTGGAGCGCAAGGATGGCCCGAGCGTGCTCGCGCTTTCGCGCCAGAACCTGCCGACGCTCACCGCCGGCATCGGTGCCGACGCCATCCGCCGCGGCGGCTATGTGCTCTCCGCAAGCGAGGGCGAAACGCAGGTGACGCTGATCGCCACCGGCTCGGAATTGAAGCTCGCCCTCGACGCGCAGGCCGCGCTGAAGGCGGAAGGCATCGCCGCCCGCGTCGTCTCGATGCCGTGCGTCGAGGCCTTCGAGCGCCAGGACGCGGCCTACCGCGCCAGCGTGCTCAGCGGCTGCCGCAAGCGCGTCGCCATCGAGGCCGGACACCCCGACCTGTGGCGCAAATACGTCGGCCTGCACGGCGCCGTCATCGGCATCGACCGCTTCGGTGAGTCGGCGCCTGCGGGCAAGCTGTTCGAATTTTTCGGGTTCACCGTCGCCAACGTGGTGGCGGCGGCCAAAGGCATTCTCTAACCGATTTTTTTCAGGAGTCAGGCATGGGTATCAAAGTCGCCATCAACGGGTTCGGTCGGATCGGTCGCTGCACGCTGCGCGCGATCTACGAACAGGGTCTGCAGAACGAGTTCGAGGTCGTGGCGATCAACGCCTCCGGCGATCTGGCAACCAACGCCCACCTGCTGAAGTACGACACCACGCACGGCCGCTTCGCCACGCCGGTGACGACCGAGGGCGACAACACCATCGTCGTCGATGGCAGAAAGATCCCGTTCTACTCGACCAAGGATCCGAAGGGCGTCGACTGGGCGAAGCACGGCGTCGAGGTGCTGCTCGAATGTACCGGTGCCTACACCAGCAAGGCCAAGGCACAGGCCCTGCTCGACCAGGGCGCGAAGCGCGTGCTGATCTCGGCGCCAGGCGGTGACGACGTCGATGCGACCATCGTCGTCGGCGTGAACGAAGGCGACCTCAAGGCCGGCATGACCGTCGTCTCGAACGCTTCGTGCACGACCAACTGCCTGGCCCCGGTGGCCAAGATCCTGGCCGACAGCATCGGCATCAAGCAGGGGCTGATGACCACCATCCACGCCTACACCAACGACCAGGTGACGGTCGACGTCCGCCACAAGGACCTGCGCCGGGCGCGCGCCGCCGCCGCCAACATCATCCCGACCAAGACCGGCGCCGCCAAGGCCGTCGGCTTGGTGCTGCCGCAGCTGGTCGGCAAGGTCGACGGCTTCGCCCTGCGCGTGCCGACGATCAACGTCTCGCTGGTCGACCTCACCTTCACTGCCGAACGCGCCACCAGCAAGGACGAGATCAACGCGCTGATGACCGCCGCCGCCAACGGCCCACTGAAAGGCATCCTGGCAGTGAACGAAGAACCGTTGGTGTCCTCCGATTTTAACCACACCACCGTCTCCTCGACCTTCGATGCAACGCAAACGCGCGTCATCGACGGCACGCTGGTCAAGGTGCTGGCCTGGTACGACAACGAATGGGGCTACGCCTGCCGGATGCTCGACGCGGCACGTGCCTGGATGAACGCGAAGTAAGGCTTCGCCCCATCTCCCCACGAAAAGCCGCCGGCCTCCGGCGGTTTTTTTCTTTGGCACACGGCGGAGGCCACTCCAGCTCGAGTG
>JAVFAT010000297.1:0-2513 GCA_034002385.1 Azospira sp.
GCGCCGGGTCGAAGCCGGCACCGTTATCCGTCACGCAGAAGCCTTCCCTGCCGTCGACCTCGCCGCGATGGACGCGAATCGTCGGCGTGTCCGACCTGCCGGTGTATTTCCATGCGTTGTCGAGCAGATTGCCGAGCGCCGCCTCGAGCATGTGCGCGTCGCCCCGTGCGACGAGGCCGTCCTCCACCTCGACGGACACCTGACGGCCCGGTTCCTGGCGCGCCAGTTCGTCCAGCCGCCGTCTCGCCAGCGCCGACAAATCGACCGCATCGCGGCGCAGCTCGCCGCGCGTGCTGCGCGAAAGCGCAAGCAGGCCATCGATCAGCTCGCTCATCCTGCGGCTGGCGACGACGATCTGGTCGAGGAATGTTTTCGCCTCGCCCTGCAGCCGGTCGCCGTAGTCTTCCTCCAGCGCCTGCGAGAAGCCGCGCATCGCCCGCAGCGGCGCCCGCAGGTCGTGCGATACCGCGTAGGCGAAGCTCTCGAGTTCCCGGTTCGCCGCGGCCAACTCGGCGGTGCGCTCCTCGACGCGGCGCTCGAGGCCAGCGTTGAGTTCTATGATTTCGTGCCGCGCCCTGACCAGGTGCGTGATGTTCTCGGAAAAGATCACGATGCCGCCGATACTGGCGTCCCGTGCATGCCACGGGCGCACTTCCCAGCGCAGCCACTGCACGCTGCCGTCGGCTCGCTCGAAGCTGTCCTCGTCGGCAACGACGACCTGGCCGGCCAGCCCGCGCCGGTGGGCTTCGCGCCAGCGTTCCGGAATCTCCGGAAAGATCTCGTAATGCGAATGACCGAGGAGCGGATGATCGCCGAGAGCGTAGTCTTCGCGCCAGCGCCGGCTGACGGCAAGGTAGCGCATGTCGCGATCGAACATGGCCAGCGAAGCCGGGGCGTGGTCGATCAGCAGCTGCAGGCGCTCCTGGCTCTCGCGCAGCGCCTCTTGGGCACGACGATGCTCGGTGACGTCGAAGAAGGTGGCGAGGAAATCCTCACCCAGGGTAATGCCGGAAATCAGCATGATGCGTTCGCGCCCGTCCTTGCACCTGACCCGGTATTCGACCGGTTCGATATCACGGCCGGTACGCGCCGCCTTCGCCACGGTGGCATTCCATATATCCAGCACCCAGGTCCGGTAGGCCGGATCGGGATAAGCCAGCGACCACCAGTCGTCGAGCGTGCGCACTTCGTCGCGTTCGTAGCCGAAAGTCTCGTCGAAACGCCGGTTGCGATCGATCAGAACACCCTCCTTGTTCACGAAGCACAAAGCCACCGGCGCCTCCTGGAACAGCCGGCTGAAGCGCTTTTCATTCGTCTGCGCCTTGGCAGCGGTCTCGTCGAGCACGCGGCGGGCCTCGGCGATTTCAGTGATCCCGAATGCCATCGCCTTGTCCGGCGGGCCGGCCAGTGCCTGCACCTGCCGGCCGAGACGCCGGCCGGCCAGGGTGCCGCCCAGCATGCCGAACAGGGTGGCCAGCAGCAGGAACGCACCGAGATAGCCGATGGTCCTGATTTGTGCTTCCCAGTGGCTGCCATGCGGAATTTCGAGCACCACCGCCCAGGCCGACAGATCCAGAGGAACAACGAAGCGGTGGTCTTCCGCTACGTCGCGCTCGGCATCGAAGCCGGCCGGCGAGCGCCGGGCGATATCCGCACCGGTGCCGTCCTGCAGGGTGATCGACCAGCCTGCCGGCAAGGCGAGCTCGTCGATGCGCTTCTGGAAATGGCTGGTTTCGAAAATGCTCAGCATGAGCCGTGTCGGCTTGTCCGGCCGGAGCACCGGCACGGCGATGGCGACCAGCGGCTTGCCGTCGATCGGACTGATGACGATATCGCCTACCTGTGGCTTGCCGGTATTCAGGGCCAGCGAGGCTGCCGTCCTGCCTTTCGAATCCGGCAGGCGCGGCAGCGGCGCGCTATAGGGAAGGCGCGTGTTGAACAGCATCTGCCGTTGGTCGTCGGCGAAGATGACGGGAATGCCGAAGCTGGTCTTGAAACCCTGCGCCTCGGCATACAGCTCCGGCCAGCGCCGCGGATCGTCGGCCAGCGGCGAAATCGCCAGCATGTTGAGGGCATTGATGCGCGCCCGCAGGTGCTGGTCGATCATGCGGACTAGGTTCTGCGCCAGTCGGGCTCCCTCGCGCAGATGCTTTTCTTCCTGTTCCTGCAGGTTTTGCCAAGATAGCCCACCCGACAACAACAGCAGCGGCAGCATGGCGAGCCAGATCAGCCGCGCGACGAACGAGGAGATCGGACGCATTTTCATGGCTGCGGCGCTCCGTAATCCTGATCGACGAAGGACAGGTCGTAGGGGGGCGGGCGGCCAAGTTCGCTCGCCAAGACATTGACCTGGCGCTTGAGTTCGATCATGTCGAGTTCCCGGTCCACGCTGGCGCGGTTGAAGCGCTCCAGCTCCTCGTTGCGGGTGCGCAGTTCGAGTTCGGCACGCTTCTGCTCGGTGATGTCGCGATCCAGCCCGCGATAGCCCAGCAGCCGGCCGTCGGGGTCGAGGA